>NZ_JBDGQZ010000011.1:0-14491 GCF_042218505.1 Halobellus sp. | reverse complement strand
GCCAGTGGTCGAACTCGTCGCCCGTCCAGAACGTGCCTGTTGAGGTGACAGCGAGGTTAGTCACACCAAGATCAACCCCGAGAACCGTTCCGTTCTCGGTGGTCGCCTGTTCCGGCGTGTCAGACTCCATCTCCTTCTTGCAGTGAATGTGAAGTTGCCACTCGCCGTGCTTCCGATGAAGCTCTGCCCCTGTCGTCTCGTACTCCTCGGAGAACAAGTATTCAGCGTGGGGCGTGTCGCTGTCTTCGTCTGGGAGCACGTAGTCGGCTTCAATCCGACCGTCTGTGGTGGCGAGAGAGACGTAGTCGTCGTAGAACGTGGCGGTGCGGTGGTCGTAGACGACGTGCGGCGAAGTCATACGCGGCTTTGACGCTTTCTTCCCATTCTTCCAGCGTGCAACGACGCTCTTACAGGCTTCTGCGGCTTTGTTTCGGGCAGCTTGGACAAGGCCGCCGTTGAACCCGTCTGTGGCTTCTCGAACGTCGTTGTAGGTTTCGTCGTCCAACTGTGTCTTGCTGGTCGTGACGTATTCGCCTTGGAAAGCGTGGTCTACGACGTATTGAGCAGACCAGAGAAACGTGTCTACAGTGTCTTCGAGAAGTGCGGCGTCGTCGCTATCCACGTCGAGTGTGACGGGAACAGTACGCCGCACTTCCATATCTTATATGTAGAGTCTATAATTTTTAAACATTAGGGAGTCGGTCTGCTACTGTCTGGTGGTTTGCTCCCCAGTTGTCGGCTTCATCCCACGGCTGAAGCCGTGGGTTTTCTCCTCGGATTTTCTATAAAGGTGCGATGGGCACGGTCCGGAATGACGCCGTCGGGCGCCCTTGCGTCGAGTATCTCTGGGCTTCCGCATCGTGGTTCGCTCGGGATCGTTCGACCCACTGCCTCTGCCGTCCGGCTCGGCTCCGGCCCGGAAGAAACTACCAACGAATAGTCAAATCGGGTATTTCAATTGGTCGCAGTTCTATGGCTCACCCACGGAAATGAGTGGGCCCGACGACGGCCGGCCGGCCAACTGGTTGCAACTCGCTCGTATTCTGGTCGTGGTTGCGCTCATCGCGGTAAGCGGGTGTAATGTGTATGGAGGCTCACCCGACGCCGAGAGCGCGTTGCCATCACAGCAGGAGGCGGCCGACCAGTTCGCTTCACTCGAGACGCTCCGTGCCAACGTGACCACCGTTCAGACGCGAAACAACGCCACGATAACCACGGTGGTACAGAAGTACCAGCGCTTCGACCCGTGGTCGTACCGCGATCGAGTGCTGTCGATAAACCGAACAGAGGGGGCGAGAGAACCGCTCGTCGCCGAGGGCGGATTCGTCGTCGTCAACGAATCGACGCTCGTGTACTACGATCCGGCCTCCGGGCGACTCACCAGAGCCACCATCGGTGGGACCGACAGTTCTGCGGAACCGCTGTATCCACGGCTCGTCGGTGCGGCGCGCAGCGGGCAGCCAATCAGCCGTCCCACTACGACCCCGGGGGTGTCCGCTCTGCCACGGGTCCCCGCCGGCGACAGATCCGGGCAAGAGGGGAACGGGTCGACGACCTACAGAGAGGGCAACGTCTCGGTCGTGTACGCCGGCACGGAGATGATCGACGGCCGAGAAACCTATCGGATGGAGTTGACACCGGCTTCGTCCGAAATGTCGCTGAAGACCCAGACGCTCTGGCTCGACACGGAGTACCTGTATCCGGTGAAGCGACACACGAGGTTCACCGCCAACGGCGACGAATACGAGTATACGGTCACGTTCCGGGACGTAGAGTTCAACCCGACGCTCGATCCGGAAATCTTCCGCGTCGAGGCCGATGAGGTCCCGGCTGACGCCCGTCAGGTGCGGTTCGACGATTACGAGTCGGCGGCGGCGATGGACGACGCACTGGACTTTCCGGTCCCGGAACCCACGGTCCCCGAGGAGTTCAGTCTCGATTCGGCAACACACCGCACGGCCAATCCGGAACTCGTCAGTCTCCGGTACGAACAACCGAACTCCGACGCCCAAATTACCGTCTTCGTGAGCGAAACCGTGGCCAACGACACGTCCGGAACCCCGATTCAGATCGGTCAGTACGAGGCTCGACGGATGCAGATGAACGGCACGACAGCGATAACGTGGGTCGCAGACGGCTACACGTTCCGCGTGAGTGGCCAAGTCGAGACCGACACCCTCCTTCGAGTGGCGCGATCTGTCGCCGAAACCGCCTGAGAGCAGGGTGTCGGTCGAACCGAAGTCTCGGCCACGACGCCTCCCAACTCCTGTCGATCCTCGTCGAGAGTGCTGAATCCCCCGTGCGGCCGCTCACTTCACGAGGTCGACGCCGGTGAACTCGAACCGGGCCCCGCCGTCAGTTCCATCGACGACTGCAACTCTCCAGGCGTGAGCCTCCGCGATCCGTTTGACGATCGTCAACCCAAACCCGGTTCCTCCGCTAACGGACGTTTGACCGGGTTGAAACACCTGTTGACGGTCCGCTTCGGGAATCCCCGGCCCAGTGTCTTCGACGTAGATCCCGCGGCCACTGATCTGGCCCACGCGGACAGTCACGTCTTTCCCGCCGTGGTCCAGCGCGTTCCGAAACAGGTTCTCGAAGATGTGCTGGAGGCGACTCCGGTCGCCACGCAGTGTGACTTCGTCCTCGATCTCGATGGTAGCCTCGTCCGTTCGGACGTTCTTCCAGCACGCACCGACGAGATCTGCCAACGCTATCGGTTCCGGATCCGAGACCGCCTGGCCCTGTCTGGCGAGGGTGAGCGTATCCGTGATGATCTCGTCCATTCGGTCGAGTGACTCGACAAGCGGGGCCAGATGCTCGGTTTCGCCGTCTCGACCCAGCAGTTCTGCCCGGCCCTGTGCGACGTTAAGAGGGTTCCGCAAGTCGTGCGACACCACGCTCGCGAACTCGTCGAGCTGCTCCTTCTGATTCCGGAGCTGTCGTTCTCGTTTGACCCGGTCGGTGATGTTCCGTGTGATGCCGATGATCTGGGTCACGTCGCCGTTCGTAATAACGGGTGTGAGAATCGTCTGCCAGAACCGCGCGCCCGCGTCGACGAGGAGTTCCTCTTCGTACGAGATCGACTCTCCGGCCCGGACACATCGACGGTAGTTCGCGTCCAACTCCGCGCCGATGTTCTCGCCGAACACCTCCCTCGGCGTCTTTCCACGGACCTCTTCGGTCGTGATCCCGATCTGTTCCTCGTACGCCCGGTTCAGGCGCTCGAAGCGAAACACGTCCTCCGAATCCGTCGGCTCGACAGCGAGACAGAAGATACTGTCGTCGACGCTTTCTAAGAGTGTCTCGTACTCCTCAGCGAGCAGCCGATAGCGCTGTTCCTGTCGTTTGCGCTCGGATATGTCTCGACTGTTCACGAGGATGCCGTCGATGGCCGGATCCTCGAGGCGGTTTTGCAGCGTCGATTCGATCCAACACCACGAGCCATCCGCTCGGCGAAACCGCGTCTCGATGCTCTGTGAGTCCTGTGGGTTTCGCTTAACGGCCTCGACAGCCGCAGCGACGTCGTCGCGATCATCCGGATGCTGGTACTCGTACCCGAGTTCACCCGTTAACTCCGCAGGGTCGTACCCGAGCGTCTCTCTGACTGAGGGACTTACGTACCTAATCCTCCCATCCGAGGCAATAATCGTCGCGATATCGGAGAGTTCCTCGACGATCCTCCGATGCAACGTCCCGTCCATACGGGACGTATGACGCGGTAGCATATAAATAAACGAGCAACTCCACGGTTAGCGAGGGGTGCTGAATTTACCGGTAGCGCAGGCCGGGACCGACTGAAGCGACTGGATCACTGCCCGCGTTGGTAGAGGACGACCAGCGAGGCGATGAGAAGAATCTGGGCGGCTTTATCGATGGCCTCAATCGGCGAAATTGCGGGCTGTACGCGCTGATTGAGCCACAGGTATAGGACAATCTGGAGCAGGGTGAAACCCGCGCCACCGACGTAGAGTTGCTGCCGGCGGTAATTGCGGAGAAAGAGGACGATTCCGCCGAAGAACCCCAATCCGGCGAGAAGGAACGATACTGGCTGCGCTCCCGGAAAAAACTGGACCCCAAGAACGAGGTGTATCACACCGGTAATGGCCGCCAGGCCGACAGCGATCCACTGCAGTGGGGTCACGTCGTTCGTCTCGATTGCCGCGCTCATACCTCTTTGCTGACCGGCAAGTAACTAATACTGTCGGACACAACTGTTTCAAGATATTCGCCGCCCGGAGCGGCGAAATTCTTCACGGACTTGTGTCCGACAGTATAATATATGAGGGGTCAAGCAGTAGATATATCATTCAGAGGCTTGCGAGTGTGACGTATGGCGATCGAGTTTCAACGGACGGCGAGTGACCCCGTTGTTTCGGTGGTGATACCCTCTGTTCCCGAATACGATCATCAACCGACTCTCGCCTGTCTCGATACCCAAACGCTGGACGAGCCCTACGAGGTGCTGCTCGTAAACGACGCGTCACTCGACCGGTCGGAAGCACGAAACATAGGGCTGAAACACGCCAGTGCGGACATCGTGGCACTGACTGACGACGATACCAGGCCTCCCGAGGACTGGCTGGACGCGATCTATCGGGAGTTCCGCGCGGATCCAGCGTTAGTGTGTCTAGAGGGCTCTATCTACGGGGGGTGTCGGGACTTCGGCCCCCGTCACTACGTCGGGTGCAACCTGGCCGTCCGACGCGAGGCCGCACTCGATATCGGCGGGTTCCGCTCGGCGTTTTCCGAATGGCGGGAGGACGTCGAGTTCGGCTGGCGGATGGAGCAGGAAGCAGACGGCGTCTGTCGGTACAGTTCTGCGGTCCGAATGTGCCATCCGAGTACACCACGGACGGCGTTCGACCGAGAACTCGAACGAAAACTGCGGAGCGAATATCCTGAACATTACGACGAGGTAATGAACGCTTCGGTGTTCCGACGACTCCACCGCCGGGCCCGCGAACTCGGCCTCACCCAGCGGGTCCACAGAGGCCTGAATCGGATTCGTCGAGCACTGGGCGATAGTAATGTCACGTAGGTGTCGTTTGACGTGCGTACTACCCACATATGCAGTTGCGTTTTTTTACGCTCCAGGTGCTAGCATTCAACTGTGATGGGTGGTCCCGACGGGACCCCGTCTTCGGCGGGTATCGACCATCGCTGGCTGCGTGCCGTGAGCGCGTTTCTTATCGGTGGCGTGCTTATGGGACTGTACCTCTGGGTCGTCGGTGTAGATGCGATACAACAGGCGCTCACCCAGGTCTCCACGCGGCGACTGGCTTCGCTCGCCACGGTCGGTGTGATTCCGCTCGTCGTCTGGGGAGTGGCGTTACACCTCGTCTTCGTCCGACTCGGCATCGTCACGCGGCTCACCACAGCCGTGCTACTGTTCAGCGCATCGGGGTTCCTGAACGGGATCACGCCCTTCGGGCAGGTGGGCGGGGACCCCATAACTGCGCTGCTCTTCAACAACTCGCTCGGGACCGACTTCGAGACGGGACTGGCCGCAATCGGGAGCGTCAACGCGCTGAATCGGATTGCAGCACTGCTCTTGGGACTGGTCGGCGTCGCGTCTCTCGGGACACGGGTCGCGTTCAGTCAGACGATCGAATTTGCTGCGGCGGTCACCGTCGCGCTGACACTCGGGGTGTTCGTCGCGGCGGTCGTCGCCTGGCAGTACCGACAGCGACTCATCCAGCGGAGCGCGACGACGGTGGCCGTTCTGCTCGCCCCGGCCGGTCGCCTCCCCTTTGTCACCCCGCCCTCGCGCGAGTCGCTCGCACAACGAGGACACCGATTCACCGGTGCGATCAGTACGCTGGTCGAGTCACCCGGCACGCTCGGACTCGTCTTCGTTGCCAGCACCGTCGGCCAACTGGCCGTCGCGTCGACGCTGTGGGTTGCGCTCGCTGCCCTCGGTAGTCGTCCTCCATTCGTCGTGGTGGCGTTGATGATCCCGATCGCGAAGCTCAGTGGGTTGGCGCCGACACCAGGAGGCTTCGGGAGTGCTGAGGCAATACTCACCGCACTGATGGTTGCGACGACCGGGGTCGATCTCGCCAGCGCCGGTGCGGCCGCACTTCTGTATCGGGCCGCCGCCTTCTGGCTCCCGTCCATAGCCGGGGCCGTGGCGACGGCCTGGTATGCGACGCGGAAACCGCTGTCCCCGGACGAGCGTTCGGGACCGCCCGACGGGCTCTATTCGACGCTAACCCAGCGGGCAACCGAGATTGGGACGGGGACCGTCACGTTGGCCGTTGCCTCTCTCGCGCTCGCCGGACTCCTGTGGCTCGGCGTACACAACCGGCAGGTTCTCATCGAACCCGGAAACCCGCTGGTGCACATAACGCGAGACAGTGCACTGGCCGTATTGAGTGCTGGAATGGTGTGGCTGGCACTCAGGCGGGCGACCACGAAATGGCTCGACTGACGACACCAGCGCGCACGCCGTTCTCGCTGCGATCTGTGGTCTCTGCGAACGGTGCGTCGTCGCCTGTCACCCGACAGTTCTCTCTTCTCAATGCGTAGCCACAGACACGACCGCGAACCCGACAGGGGCACAGACTATCTGAGGCCAATCACACAGGGTGATCAAACGACTTCAGTGCAAGCGATCCCCGAAGAAACAAGCACTGCACGGTCTTCTTTCGGTCTATCGTCGCGCCTACTCACCGTTCGTCGTCACTGTCGTCATCGTCCTCATCTTCCTCGTCGCCTTCGCCCTCTTTTTCATCGTCATCTGACTGTTCGTCTTCGTCGCCCTCTTCGCGCTCGTCGTCTTCACTCTCCCCTTCATCGTCCTCTGACTCGTCCGGTGGAGGGTCCATTTCAGCGTCGACCACCGTTGTCGTCCGGGTCGAGGTGGTCCTGGCCCCGTCGTCGTCGGTCACGCTGAGCGTCACTTCGTGTTCACCGAGTTCGTCGAGTCGATGGCGACCGAGAAGTTCGCCCCACTCCCGGCTGCGATGTACGATGCCCCAGCAACGGGCGCGGCACTCAGCACGAATACGAACACGAGCACGCCGATTACGACTGCGGATTG
This sequence comes from Halobellus sp., assembly GCF_042218505.1. Taxonomy (NCBI): domain Archaea; kingdom Methanobacteriati; phylum Methanobacteriota; class Halobacteria; order Halobacteriales; family Haloferacaceae; genus Halobellus; species Halobellus sp. Next base: position 7,446 of record NZ_JBDGQZ010000011.1, on the reverse strand, counting down.
AGGTCCATACATTGGATTGTCCTCCTCACCGCCTCCGCGAACGGTGCCCACCGCTCCGGTCGTCCATCGGATGGACCGATGGCCTCCGAGAACGAGCGACGTGAGTCCGATATATTTGTCACTGAATTATTATAATTATTTCGGGACGAATCGAAAGGCACTGGACCCGAGGCTCCGCCCGGTGTGCGGTCGAGTGGCCAATATAGTAGCGTTTGGAACTGATTGCACAGCCTATCGTCCGTAGTCGTGCGATCGAGTGAGCGAAGACTTGCACACGCTACTATAGCTTGAGTAATGCTTCCTCACTGTCGTCGTCGACGCTCGCGTATAGCGATCAGAAGTATATCTATCATTCGTGTACAGTCGCGGCCGTCTGACGAGGGACTTTTCGCCTTCCTCCCGACATTGAATCTAATCTGACGGGAGACGTGGTCCGTCCCGAAAGTCTGATACTGAATAGTCTGGTCTCTCATCGGTGATAGCCGTGAACGTGGGTGGCGATCACCGGCAGACAGTGAGACTAGTCATTATGAATCAGGCTTTGATGACTTAGCGGCTCGGTTTGAACCCAGCCCTCGTCTCCCAGTGAGAGTCACACCTGATGAGTGTTCCGAGAGAAGCGACAAAGAATGAATAGACGACAATTCGGGAGCCGGGTTTTCACTGCCACCGTGTCATCCGTTGTCTGAAAATGAATTCCGAGCCGTGCGACTCGAGTTTCCCGGTTACGACTGGTTAAAATCGGTAAAATTGGTGGTGGGTTTGGGTAGTGTGACCGTCGGAATGGTAATCTGTTGTAACGAAACTTTCGGGATAGTAATCGTTGGGAGAGTAACCCCCGGAACGTTGAGCCGAGGAAGCGACACTGCGCTCAGTTTGAACTCTGGCAGATTCACCGAAGTATTAGGTAGGCTTACCTTCGGAATATTTATCATATTTATTGAAATTGTAGGGAAATTAGTGTTAAGTATACTACTATTCAAATTTTTAATAACGGAGTTAATCGTACCCACGATATCATCTATCACCGTTTGGACGAACCCCTCGATGTTTCTCAAGGCGGTATTCACGTCATTTTCGATATTAGTAAAGCCTTGATTGAGGACACCAGCCACGTTCTCAATAGCCCTCGCCACGTCGTTAACTTCGTTTTCGAACAGGCTACTGATGCTGGAAATTGCCCCTTCTATGTCCGTCGCGGTGGTATTAAATTTCGTCTCGAGACTGTTCTGGAGGAAGTCGACCACTGACTGGACCTCTCCAACCAGCGTGTTGAAATTCGTCTCAACCGTACTTGCGATGTCGTTCAGCGTTGTTTCGATGGATCCAAGAGCGCTATTCAAATTCGATTCGACCGTCTGGAGATCGGAGTTGACCCAACTTTCGATTCTCGTCAGGGCAGTGTTGATAGCCGCGGCGTTTGCCTCTATGAAGTTTCTGTTGTCCTGAATGTCGGATTCGATGTCGGCGAGTCTCGTTTGGATATCTGCGAGTTGCTTCCCATCGAGCGTGTCGGCGTCAAGATTCGACCCAGGTCCGTCCTGGACGTTGAGAACCCCTTTTTTATCCACGCCCAGATTTTCACCCCTGAAGTTCTCGATCTCTACTTTGTCCTGTTCCTCTTCTCTCCCCCCATCCCCTTCCTCTTCTTCTTCTTCACTCTCTTCATCGTCGCCTCGTCCACGTCGGGTCTGTGCTTGAGCCGAATCGCTTGCGGCCCCGAGTCCTCCGATTCCCAAGATCGTCAGCAGTGTGTTCCGCCGGGAGAGTGGCCAAGATTGCCGTCCCTGTTCGGATGACTGCTCGTGCTGTTCGTTCGTCGTCTCCTTCCCGTCAGCTGTTTCGGAATGCTGGCTGTCGTCTTGCCTCTGTGTCTGGTCTGTCATATGCGGTTCCAATTTCGTTTGTGTCGTCTCGTCCGGCTAGCCGGTTCCACGAGTGACAGTGTCGTCTGGCGATTCCTGTTTGTTTTTTATCACTTACAGTAATGCATTACAAACGACTATATAAATTTTTTGCGAGTGATTTATTCAGCCCCGAAGCCCCCCGGCCGGCCAGTTCTACTGAAGACGGATAGAGGCGCACCTGAGCAACATCTCACCGAACTGTGTAGCGGGCTCCTCGTTCTCGCCACTCCACACGCGACCGCTGTCAGTTGTCGAGGGTTCCGCGTTCAGCACCTGAAGCAGTTCGTGAAATGTGGGTGCGAGCGCCCGGCCCCGAACGACCGCGAGTGGTCACCCGACGACGTCGCGATCTGTCGGATTCAGTCCGTCGTACTTCTCGACGTACTCGTCGAGTTGTTCTGCATCTTCACTTCCGGGCAGCTGTCGAGTCGCGGTTTCGCACGTCGCCTCGACGTCGAGTTTGTCACACACCAGATCAGCCGTTGTCTCGGCCATCTGCCGGTAGGTCGTCAGTTTTCCACCGACGATACTGGAGATGTTGTCGACGCCGTCGTCGGCGTGGTCGAGGAGGAAGAATCCCCGCGAGATACCGCGTCGGTCCGTATCGCTTTCGTCGGGTTCGTACAGCGGTCGAAGCCCCCACCAGGTTCGCACCGTCGGCGCGTTGTCGACGGCCGGGAGCATCTCCGAACACTCCTCGAACGTTCGTTCGATCTCCCAGTCGGCCTGCTCGTACTCGTCGGGGTCCGAGACCGGAACGCTCGTCGTTCCCAGCACGGCCTCGTTCTCGTGCGGAAGGACGATGTCGCCGTCCTCCGGGTCACGACATCGGTTGAGTGCCACGTCGAGGCCGTCGTACTCGACCGACACCATCACCCCACGCGACGGTGCCATTCCCACGCTGAGTCCGGCCATCGACGCGACCTTGCCGGCCCACGCACCCGTTGCGTTGACGACGTAGTTGGGTTCGATGACGTTGTCGACGGTGCCACCGAGGCGGACAGACGTCACTTCTCCACCTTCCACTGTCATCTCTTCGAGCGGTGCGTGCTGGTGGATAGTCGCCCCGTTGTCCTCGGCGTCAGCGGCGTTTGCCGCGACGAGCCGCGATGGGTACACCACGCCGTCGGGAACCCACATCGCTCGTTCGACGTCGGCCGAGAGGTCAGGAACCCGTTCCCGGGCTTCATCAGCGCTCAACTCCTCCGTCTCGATTCCGACCGCCTTACACGCATCGCGTTTCGTCTCGAAGTACGACGCGTCGTCGCTGGCTAACTGGACAAAAATGCCACCGGTGTCTCGGATGCACTCGCCCGCAATCGACCGCAGGATTTGGTTCTCTTCGATGCATTCTTCGGCGCCAGCGCGGTCTGATTCGGCGTACCGCGCGCCACTGTGCAAGAGGCCGTGTGAGCGGCCCGACGCGCCACTGGCCAGTCCACCCCGTTCGACGAGCGTGACGTCGACGCCGCGAAGCGCCAGGTCCCGTGCCACTCCTGCACCGGTTGCTCCGCCGCCGACGACGAGTACTGTCGGAGAATCCGTCATAGCAGCATACAGGGTTTGATGCTAATAGTAGTATGGAAAGAAAGTCGTTCTCGCTCAGCGTTTCTCTCTCCGATCGTTGCCCGATAGCGAGAGGGGTTACTCAGGAATGCGGATTGTCTCGTTCACGAGTTCGGGTGACCAGTTCGTAACGCGGTCGCTTCGGGATCTCGCTACCACCGCCTTGCCACACACGAAGAGGCGCACGTCTGAATCGGTCTGTAGTGATTAGAGAGATGCCCATCTAATCATATTTTTATCATTTCTGTGTTCGCTCGATTTTCTGATCAATCAGAGCGGTCGGACGCGGATTCCCCGGGGTCGTGTCCCACACCTGTCCTGCCCATTGACGCCTCCGCCGACCCTCACGCGCCAGCGTCTTGTACGTACCATCCTAACCGAACATAATGGTTGAGCGGCGCGATGGCGACGAAGTTGGCCTGATGGATTCTTCTATTCGAACCGTTGGCGGAGCCCTAGTTTCCACGCCGCTGTACGTCCTCAGCGGGATCGTCTACGCGGCCGTAACCTCGCCCGCAGCCACTGGAACGTTCTTTTTTGTCTCGATTGCGACAGCCCTGGTGCTCCGCCCGATACGGGGAATCAGCCAAACGCTACAGAAAATCGGCAGCGAACCCGGCGAAACCGTCGGTTCGTACCTCGGCGTGGCGCTGTTGTTCGCCGCCGGCTATCTCATAGTCGGTAGCGGCGTCGCGACCGTCATCGCCGATACGCTCACTCGCCGGACGGTGTTCACCGAAGGCCTCCTCGTCCCCGTTGGGGTGTACGCTGCGTCGCTTTCGGTCTCGATGATCGTCCTGAGCCTGCTCGGCGCGATCGGATATCCGAGCGCACAGACGTGGCTCGGCGGTGCCCATCTCGGAGTCCAGTTGCTGCTCATCGTCATATTCGACGCGGTCGTCGCCTCGGCGGCGGAGTTGCTCCTCGTCAACGCCGGTGTCCGACTCGCGCTGTTCGTACCGGTGGGCATCGCCCTCGGGGTGATTCCGCGGATCCCGGGTCGTCACGCAGTCACCCGAGCCTGGAAGTTCGCCAAGTGGAGTATCCCGGATCAGATTCTGGACCGCTTCTCGTACAATATGCCCGTGTTCGTGCTGGGCGTCGTCGGGACTCCGGCCGCGGTGGGGATCTACGAGGCCGCAGACCGATTTGCAGACTTCGGAGCGACGATCTCCTGGCGGCTCTCATCGCCGCTGCTCACGAAGGTGAGCGGTGACGCCGCCTCGGGAAACGACTACGACACGTACCTGCGAGGTGCCATCACCGGTGGCACGGGAGTGACGTTCGTGGTCTTCGGTTACCTGCTCAGCGCACACGGCATCGTTGCACAAATCGCGTTCGCTGAGGCGCAGCGAGCCTTCTCGACGACAGTGCTCATCGTCGGCGGCGTGAACATCCTCCGCGGGTTCTGGACGTTGACCTCCCACGCGATGGAGGGACTCGGGAAACCGAGCGTGAGTTTCCGGACGAAACTCTACGGGTTGGTGGTGAGCGTCCCGATTCCGGCGCTGTTCGGTGCAGAGTTCGGGGCGCTTGCGGGCGCCGTCGGATACGGAGTGATGAACCTGGTCGTGTTCGTCTACGTGTGTTACTACGCCCGCGACGTACTCGGATACATCCCGGTCGATAGACAGACGACATTGCACCTCTTGCTCGGCGGCGTCGTCGGATCCTCGCTGACGTTCGGCGTCGTCGCCGGAGCGACTCGAAGCGGACTGTCCCCCACGGGCGTGGCAGTCACCGCCGCAGTGGCCTGTCTCGCTGGATTCGGCGGTGTCCTTCTCGCCGTGTCGACTCCGACCCGCGTGGCTGCACGCCGCGTCGTGACGATGCTCCGTGGGCGGTCAGGCAACCGCGCGTAGCGGAGAACACCTGGGTTCGCCCCAACTCACCGGGGTGCGACCTCGAACCGGCCCGCATCGACGAGGCCGACGAACTCCATCGGTTCGAACGTCGTTCCGGGGGTGATGACCCCTGTTTGCCCGCCTGGCGGCCAGCCGATCGACTCCTCGACTTCGTACTCGGTGGCCGGTTCCACTGTCACGCCAGAGTCGTCGATGCGCGACACCCACAACACCCGGTCGTACTTGCTGTCGTAGAGCCCGTCCCCGACTCGAACGGTCGTCTCGTCGGTTTCGAGCGAGGGTACGCTGGAAGAGTCCACGTGTAACTGAGTTAGGGTCCCAACGGGAATAAGGCCTGCCGACGAGGCGTCGGTTGCGGCGGTCGGTCAGTCGATTGGCGTCCTGGATCAGGTGGCAAGTGAACAGCTCAGATCTCACTATCGGCCAGTCCGAACAGCCCAGAGCCGATTCCTTTTATCGGTGATCAGTGAATCAGTCCGCTTATTATGAGCCGATTACAGCAGACAGCGCGAGACGCGGAGTGGTCATCCATCACTGGTATTCTCCATCAGTGGTCTCCTCCGATTCACCGAGGCCATCCCTGATTGAGATCAACAACAGCAAGAGACACGGCCAACGACGTGGCTCACAGCAGCCACCGAAAAAGCAACAAACAGTGCACTAATCAAGCCGTCCAGAGTGCCGAGCGGGGGCAACATTTTGTGATACAAAAGTGTAGGTATCCCTGTGCTGAATACGGCAATCGTTGGTCTGGGGAACGTGGCGAGATGGCATTATCGCGCGATCGAGCGAACCGCTGGCGTCGCACTCACCGCTGTCGCTGATCTGGACGAGTCGGTAGTACAGAACCGAGCCACGGAGTGGGGAACGACGCCGTACACGGACGTTGAGGAACTCTTAGCGTCCGAACAGGTCGATTGGGCGCACGTCTGCACGCCGCTCGCCAGTCACGCCGAAGTTGCTCGGCAGTGTCTCGAGGCCGGCGCACACGTCCTCGTCGAGAAGCCGATGACCGCAACGCGGCAGGAGTACGAGTCGCTGGTTCGTCGCGCGGACCACCAGGACCGTCGGGTCACCGTAGTGCACAATCAAGTGAACTACCCGCCGTTCGTTCGGGCCCGTCAGTTAGTCGAAAGCGGACGGTTTGGAAGGATCCACGGCGTCTCGGTTCGCTGGCTGGAGAACAACGACCCACGAGAACCGGGACGGGGAGAGTGGGTTCTCGACCTCCCCGGTGGGGAGTTCGGCGAAGGAATCGTTCATCCGATATACATCGGCCTCCGAATGGCGGGCTACCCGGCCAACGAGGAGGTGATCGACACGCAGCGTATCAACACCACCGGCGACGAATCCGTCGAGTACGATGGAATCGCCGTTTCGTACTCGACGGCAGACGACGTGGTCTGTACGATTCAGCACCACTCGAACGTTCAGGGATCCCGACAGGTCGAATACTTCCTCGAAGAGGGCCGGATCGTCGCAGACATCCCGACACAGACCGTACAGGTGTATCCGGAAGGCTACGGCGGCAACGCCACTGTCGACAGGCCAATACTGAACGCCGCCTGGTGGAGTGTCCGTAACGCCGCAAGTGCGGTCCAATCAGCCGCTAGCATTCAATTCAAGCAACTGGTCGCGGACCTGCGTGATGAAGAATTTACTGTCCACGACACGCACACACCGGTAATTCGGCAGGAGGCCAATGCCATTCGGGGTACCGGCGACGACCCAACACCACGCGCTGAGGCAGACTGGACAAACCACATTTTCACCCGTATCAACGGTGACTCGACTTCGTGATTCAGGTGGGCCTACAGGACTTTTCCTCGTGGTGTGAGGCTTCGCACTATGACTCGTGGAGTGCAATATGTAGATAGATTTTAGTGACTGATTCGTCCGAGGAAATGTGGAGCAGGTCTTTGCTCTGACGAGGAACTTCGAAGGCTTTGGGGACTGAAGTGGATACGCAGTAACGAGAGATCAGTCAATATTGCTGGGAGTTGAAATGTATCCGACCGGGACACAGGTGCGGAGTCTCGTTGGACAGGGGATGAGACTCGATCTGGCATCTCTCGATCCGAATAGCCAACCGGAGGTATCCACCCTGT
>NZ_JBDGQZ010000025.1:0-15107 GCF_042218505.1 Halobellus sp. | reverse complement strand
TCGACCCCGACCACATTGCGAACCTCTACGGGACCACCGAGGTCTATGGCACCCTCGCGTACGACGACCTACACGAGATCCGCGATCCGACCGTCACCGGCCCCGCGAACGTGGGTCTCGAGGTCCGCGTCGTCGCGGTCAACAGCGAGGACCCCACAGACACGGTCGAACCGGGCACACAGGGTGAACTCATCGTCAACACGGATTCGCCGGTCGCCTTCGATGGGTACTGGAACAAACCCGAGGCCACCGAGGAGGCCCTCAACGACGGGTGGCTCTACACCGGTGACGCGGCGCGTCGGACCGAGGAGAATCGAGTCGTCATCACGGGCCGCGTCGACGATATGATCATCAGCGGTGGCGAGAACGTCCATCCCACCGAAGTCGAGGACGTCCTGCTTACCCACCCCGACGTCGGCGACGTCGGCGTCGTCGGCCACCCTGACGAGGAGTGGGGCGAAATCGTCGTCGCGTTCGTCGAGCACAGCGGCGGACTAACCGAGGCGGACCTCGACCAGTGGTGTCGCGGTAGCGACCAACTGGCCGACTACAAACGGCCGCGAGAGTACCGCTTCGTGGACCAACTGCCCCGAAACCCCAGCGGGAAAATCGAACGGTACAAACTCGAGTCGCGAACCGACGACTAACAGCCGCTCGACCACGCCGTGGGTATTCCACCGTGCGCTATAACTGGTCGTTCTCGTCTACCCGACCTTGTCGTCACCTGCCGACCGGCGCTACTTTGTCCGATAATAACGGACAAGATTGATAGGATGATGTCTGAGGCCAGAGCGACGAAAAAACCGGGGGACTACACTCAGTTGACAAACTGACGTCGGAGACTGAGATCATCGGACGGTGTCGTAATAACATACGTACGGATGTTATCTGTATGAACAGATATGCGGATCAGTCCCGTGAAATTCATCTATCGAAATCACGCGCTTGAAGCTCTTTACTGGCCGATAAAGGAGAAATTGATTCTGCGTTATGAACGAGGTGCATCTACTTTCGGGTATCACACCGATCGCCGTATCGTCCGGTAATGTCACACGAATCGGTACTCAGAAACATTATCTGTAGTAAAGCAATCAAATACTACTGCAAAAAGAACATATCGTTTTAACATATGTAGCCTAGTAACCGCAGAAAAAGACCGTGCACAGTAATAACAGAACATTTATTGTTTTTGCCTATACATATACAAAAGTATAGATATATTTCGCGTAATTTCGTGGATTATGGAGTTGGACACTCTGTGACGCACTTACCGAGACAATGGAACCGGGACTTTATCCCTCCTGCCGCCCTATCTATAGTGTGAGCGAAGAACGAGGGCGTCGAAATCTTCGGATGCCCAACGACGACGAGGTGTTCGCCGTGGTGACAGAGCACAACGGTGGCAACCACGTTCGCGTGCGGTGTGCAGACGGCGAAAACCGGATGGGACGGATTCCTGGTCGGATGAAGTATCGGACTTGGATCAACGAGGGCGACGTCGTCCTCGTGGAACCGTGGGACTGGCAGGACGAGAAGGCGAACATCGAGTGGCGCTACTCCGAGCAGGACGCCGAGCAACTCCGCGAAGAGGGCCACATCGAATAATTTGCGATCAGGACTGACGGTACAGCGCGACCAGAACGACGATGAGTAGTACTTGAACGATTTTATCGGCAATTCCCGGCGGTGAGAAGTCGGGCGCATTGAGCGCAGCCCACGCGACGATCTGTCCCGCGGTGAACGGAATCCCGAGTAGATACAACTGTCGACGACGAAAATCGACCAGGATTGCGACAATCGCACCGAGGAATCCGACGCCCGCAATGATGAATGCCCAGCCGAGCGAACTGGTCAGTGAACTGCTGAGCAGACTCGCCGCCAGCCCGAGATGCAGGAGTCCCGTGATGGCTGCCAGCGCGATGCCGGCCCAGTGTAACCCCGTCAGTGATCCGGTTCTGAGTGCTCCGCTGTTGGCCGTATTCGTTGCCATATGATATCAACGGCGTCGTTCGACTTCAAACTACTCGCCGTTGGACGGCCCGCCGGATCGAGTCCTCGAAGCGGTCCGTCGAGAACCGATCTGGAGCCAGTTCCGGCCGGTCTCCGTTCTCCATAGCGACCGCAAGACGGTCGACGGCCGCGCTGGTCGAATCGAAGAGCCGATCGTCGCGGCCCGCGAGTATTTCGCGTTGCCCGCCGCTGTCAGGAGCGAACGCGACCATCCCCGCGGCGACGTACTCCGCGACGGACATCCCGAAGTGCTCCTTCGGCTTGCAGTTCAGTCCGTACCGGTGGTTCAGAAGTAACTCCTCGATCCGCGCTCTCGGGACGTCGCGTTCGACAAATACGTACGACCGCTCCTCGGCAGCCGACTCCACCTGCTCGACGTAGTCTCGGTACGCCCGGGGCGCGCCGCCGACGATGTGCACGTGCAGGTCGTGTCCGCGGTCGCGGACGCCCTCCACGATCTCGATTGCGTTCAGCAGCCGCTTGTCTGGCGCTATTCGTCCGACGACCACGACGCCGTCTTCCCGAGCCTCCCACGACGGCCCGCCTTCGATTGGATCGATCGGCGGATGCACGACGGCCGGTTCGACGCCGTACGCTTCTTCGACGACGTCCGCAGTCCACCCGGAGTTCGCGAGAAGCGAGACCGACGTCTCCACCTCCGCCCGGGACGGCGCGGCGAGCCGACTCCAGACCCGATGGAGAACCCCGTCGGTAGCATCCGCTCCGGCGTCCTGCAGCCTGTGTCTGTTGTACTGCGGATAGTGCACGTACTGCACCGACGGGAGCGACACAGACAGTTCGTTCGCTGTACTCACCGCGAGGTCGTACCGGTCCGCGTAGCGTTCAAATACCTCCCTGAGCAGCACGCTCCGGAAGGGGAGTTGCGGGCCGACGATTGGGGTCGTCGAAGAGAGCAGTCGCCCGACGGTCTCTGCCCCGATTTTCGGTCGCACAGCGAGCTTGCTGGGATCGAGATCAATGTCGAACCGCTCGGCCAGCGCGCCCGGGTCAGTCTCCGAGAGGGTGAACAGCGTGACCTCGTAGTCACGTTGTAGCGCCGCGCAGACAGACAAACAAACTACGTCGGCACCGCCCTGGAAGTCGAGGGTGTTGTGCAGCACCGCCACGCGTGTCATACAAACGCATCGACGGGACGGTTCCTGTGTGTTCCGGCTGACGCCCGTCCCGCCCAGCGGGCTTTTGACCCCTCCGTCCGAACCAAACAAATAATGCAGTGCGCGTTCGTAGGCGCGGGAGCAGTCGCCGGGAAGTACGCCGCGGGACTATCGGACTCGCCGATAGAACTGACAGCGGTTTCGGACCTCGCGATCGACCGAGCCGAGCGACTGGCAGACGAACACGATGCTACGCCCTATCGAGACGTGGCGTCGCTTCTCGACGCCGAGCGCGTCCCCCTCGTCGTCAACCTCACCAGCCACGCCGCGCACGCGGACGTGACCGAGACCGCCCTCAAAGCCGGCCGCCACGTCTTCAGCGAAAAACCCCTAGCGCTCGACGCCGACCGGGCCGCCGCACTCGCCGAGACGGCGAGCGAGCGGAATCTGGCCCTCGGCTGCGCGCCGATCAATCACCGCTGCGACGCTCAGCGGCACGCCCGATCGTTCCTGCGAGACGGCCGATTCGGCCGGATTAGCCTGGGATACGCCCACGCCCACGTCGGTCGGGTGACCGAGTGGCACGACTCGCCGTCGTCGTTCCTCTCTGTCGGGCCGCTGTACGACGGCGCGGTCTACCCACTGACGCTGTTGGTCGAGTGGTTCGGCCCAGTCGAGCGCGTCCGGATGGCGGACGCACTGGACGTCTGGCCCGACCGGATGGAACGCGAACCGGACCGCCCGGCGCACGTCGAAGCCACAATCGAATTCGCGTCGGGGCCGATCGTCCGGCTGACAGCGAGCCTCTATGCCCCACACCGGAGCCGTGAATTCTACAGCCTGGAACTGCACGGCGACGATGGATCACTCTATTTCGACGACACAGGGGCACTCGCGGCTGACCCCGACACGGTTTCGGTCGGCGGCGCGGGTCGTCAGTACGTCTCGGCTCCGCATCCGTACCCGAGGCGCGAATACTCGCATCTCGCGGGCCCCGAGCGTCTGGCTGCGGCAATCGACCACGGGCGGCGACCGACTCGTGGGGCGCGCCGGGCCGCGCACGTCGTCGCAGTCTGTAACGCGATCGACCGCGCCGCTGCCGACGGAACCGTGGCCGAGGTATCGGGAACGAACAGGGACGGTTGGGCAACTGCGGCGGGTGCTTCCGGAGAATTCGCGCTCCATCCGCGGCAACAAGCGGCCTCCTTCGTCGATGATGATGCCGACGACCCGATGCGTGACGGTGCGCTCCGGCTCCCTCCCGTTGGATTCGGCTGCTCGCGTTACCGCGGCGGCGAGTACGTCGATCGGATCGATTCGATTGCCACGGCGCTCGACGCCGGCTATCGCCTCCTCGATTCCGCCGAACTGTACGGCAACGAGGCCCGCCTCGGCGACCTCCTGAACGCGCCGGGGTCGCCTGACCGGGACGGTCTCTTCCTCGCCAGTAAAGTCTGGAACACGAATCATCAGCACGTCGCAGAAGCCTGCGAGGGAACGCTTGCGGAACTCGGCGTGGACACCCTCGACGCCTACTTGCTACACTGGCCCGACGCGTGGCGGTATCAGGGCCCACTCACTGAACTGGCGGAACTGCCGCCGGACGAACAGGAGGCCCTAGCGTTCCCGACAGACGACGCAAGTGATCCCGATACTGTCGACGTCCCGTTGACCGAAACCTGGCGCCGAATGGAAGCGATCCACGACCGAGGCCTCACCCGAACGCTCGGGGTCTGCAACGTCTCGCTCGCGCAGTTGCACGAGATCATCGATGTCGCGGAAGTACCCCCAGCAATCGTCCAGATCGAATCACACCCGTATCGTCCCCGGAATGATCTGATCGAAGCGTGCCACACACGCGGTATTCGAGTCTTGGCACACTCGCCACTTTCTGCACCCGGCCTCCTCGAAGAGCCCGTCCTCACAGAGGTCGCCGCCGAACACGACGTCTCGCCGGCGGCCGTGGCTATCGCGTACCACGTCGACCGCGGCGTCGTCCCGATTCCTTCGAGCAACGATCCCGACCACGTCGTCGATAACCTCGCGGCAGCGCGTCTGCAACTCACAGAATCCGACCGCGACCGGCTGTCGGCGTTAGCCGGCACGGAGTTCCAACGGTGAGCACCGCTGGTGCCATCCCCGGGTCGCTTCGCCGGCAGTGGGCGGGCGTCGTTGTCTCGCTCGCCGCCATCGTTACTGGTGGTGCAGCGGCACTTTCGATCAGCGTCTCCACACCCGTCCCGTTTCTCGGGATCAGTCCTGCCGAATTCCCCGCGGGCGCACAGTGGATTTTTCCGACACTCGCGGTCGTCGGATACATCGCGTGGATCTGCCGCCGCAACCTCGGCGCGAACCGGTCTGAGACCGGCGACGGACCCGGCAGTGTGTACCGCTCTCTCGGCGTGCCGAATCTCGTGACGCTCGGGCGTGGCGTGCTCTTCGCCGCCGTCGCGGGTTTCGGCGCGCTCGTGCCGGTGCCACGAATCGCGTGGGCGCCAGCCCTGCTCTACGGTGCGGGGTGTGCGCTCGACGCCGTCGACGGCCTCCTCGCCCGCCGCCAAGACCGGGCCACCGAACTCGGCGCAAGACTGGATCTGGCCGTCGACACCACCGGGTTCCTCGTCGCACCAGTGACCGCTGTCCTCTGGGGAGAACTCCCGGTTTGGTACCTCTCGCTGTCGGTGGCACGATATCTGATCAAATTCGGCCGTGGCATCCGACGAACACGGGGCCTGACGGTCAATGACCTCCCGCCGAGTCGACTCCGGCGACCGCTCGCCGGTCTCCAGATGGCCTTCATCACGTTCGCGCTATCGCCGCTGTTCCCCGCAGCGGTTCCGCCACTCGCGGTCCTCTTTCTTGCCCCATCATTGGCGGTGTTCGTCCGCGACTACTTCGTCGTTACTGGGTGGCTCGGCGGTTCCGACTGACTGCGGGGCAACCGAGGCACCGATCGGCCTCAGATGACTACGCGAATGAGAACGAAGAGCGTTGCAACGGACCCGAGCGTCGTCAGGAACACGTTCAACGACGCGAACTCCGGATCGCCCCCGAGTTCGCTCGCGAACACGTACGTGGACACGGCTGTCGGCGTCCCGAGCATTACGACCGCTGCGGTGAAGACGGCAGGGCTGACCTCAAAGAGCGAGAAGACAGTCCACGCCAGGACCGGCATCACGCCGATCTTCAGCGCGACGACCGCCGCGCTCGCGCCGACGTCGACGTCCGGGAGATCGATTTGGAGCGTCGCGCCGACGCACAGGAGTGCAATCGGCAGCGCAAGCGTTCCCAGCAGCTCCAGGCCAGCAGTGATCACTCCCGGGGGAGAGGCCCCGAGCGATCCCACCGTCAGGCCCAGCACCAACACGACGAGGACTGGATTACGTGCCAGTTGAGAGAGTTCGCTCCAGACCGACCCGCCGAATTCGCCCCCGCTGGTCAGGACGAGGACCGTCAGCGGGACCTGTGTCAGCGAGGCGACTCCCAGAATGACGCTCGCCAGCGCCGTCACATCGTCGCCGAACGTCGCCGCGACGAGCGGTAGGCCGAGATATCCGAGATTCGAGTGATACGACTGGACGATGGCGACGCTCCGACGATCACGGGATGTCCGCCCCCGGTGGATCACCCACGCGAGGCCGGCGATCCCGAGGAGCACCACGATGGGGCCGATAAGCAGCGCCGGTGTGAGCAACTCGCCGATGGTCCGGTCGTACGTGGAGACAAAGACGAGCGCCGGTAGCGCCACGTAGTAGGCGAGAGCATTGAGGCGCTGCGTCCTGACCTCGTTGAGGACGCCGACAGAGCGGAGCCCGGTCCCGACGGCCAGAAGCACCAGCAGCCCAAGTAACCGACCGAGCACCTCCATACCGGGCCGGAACCGGCGGGACTTCTTACGCCGTTCGATCCCGCTCCGGGTTTTTTACTGACCCCGCTCGACGGGCCTGTATGCACGAGCGCACCGAGGAACTGATCGAGGAGTTCGAGGTCGTCCCGGAGTTGATCGAAGGGCTGCTCTTGCAGTACGCCCCGGACTTCGACGCCATCGATCCCAGTTCGCTCGATGAGACTGAAGCACAAGTGTACGAGTTCCTCGAAGAGGACGACCAACCGATCCGCTCTGCGGCAGACCACTTCTACCAGTTCGAACTCACCGACGAGCACGGCGTCCGCTCGGATGCTCCGGCGACCGAACCCGATTTCGAGATGGCGCTCGAAAACCTCGTCACCGAGGGGCTGATCGCCAGAACGGACGAAAACCCGCCGCGATACTCTGCCTCGTTTCACGACACGCTGTGGGAACTTGGACCGGACTTCACGCCCGCAACGACCGAGCAACTCTGTTCGACGACCGGTATGGACTCCCGCGCCGTCTACCGCGCGATTCTGGGGTCGCTCGACCTCAATCTGGAGATCGGACGATGAACGACGACGAAGCCGAATCAACGACGACCGATGACGTCACTCATCGGGTTGAGGACGCCCCCGCACCGGAGGCGGTCGATTTGCCGGACGCGCCCGAGGACCAGCGGGCGCTGGCGGCGGAACTCCCCGACAGAGCCGAAAGCACCCCCCAAGAGGTCACTCACGACGACATTGCAACGATCGTGGCGCTGCTCTCAACCGAGGATTCCGAAGCGCGGTCTAGCGCTGCGAAGGCACTTCAGCACCTCTACAACCAGCCGGACCTCTTCGTGCCGTACGTCGGCGAACTGCTCTCTGCTGCTGCCGCGTACCCGGAGGACGTCGAGGGGATCCCCGCTCCGGCCGTGTGGCTGGGCTCGCCACAGGTTCGAGCGACGGTTTACGCCACCGACTCGCTCGCCCGCGTCGCCCAGCGGCGACCGGATCTCTTCGTCCCACACGTCGACCGGATGGAGACGCTGCTCCGGAGCGACCAGAACGTCTCGCGGTATCTGCTGTTCATCGTCGGACTCGTCGAGGCCGAAGCGCCCGGGCAGGTGTCGCGCGAGTGGTTGCGCGAGTCGCTCTGTGGCCTCCTCGAACGCGGTCGCGGCAACGGATATCCGTCCTGGGCGGCCGACACCCTCGGCAAACTCGACGATGCCGAAGCGCTGCCGGCGATCCGCGCCGCAGACCCCGGCGACGACGCCGACGAACTGACGCGCGAGGCGTTCGACGATGCGATCGACGCGCTCGAATCGAGCGAGTAGTTCTGTCAATGGCTATCAGCCGGCGAGCGATCCGCTTCCCACGTCGGTGTGCCGGACAACCACTCGCCAACGCGGGGCGACTCTCAGGTCACACTCCCTCTGGCTCCGTGATCGTATTTAAGTGTACGCGCGGCGGGGGGTAGGCATTTGATCATCGACCGCGTACACCGTCGTTATGCACTCTCCCGATGGATTTCGGTTCGACTTTCACCCCGGAGCGATTATACTCGGGACCGGCTGCGTTGCGGGTCTCGGCGACGAACTCGACGCCCGAGGGTACGAACGGGCGGTACTCGTCAGCGGCCGGACCGTCGGAACGACGCCGGCAGTGGTCGAGCCGATCCGCGACGGACTCGGCGATCGACTGGTCGCGGAGTTTCCGGAGACGACGCCCGAGAAGACGCTCGGGACCGCACTCTCTGGACTGGAACTGGCTCGTGCTGAAGACGCCGACGTCGTCGTCGCCGTCGGCGGGGGCAGCACTCTCGACACGGCGAAGGCCCTCTGCGCGCTGGATTCACACGGAACTGGGGCTGAGGAGGCTGCCCGGCGCGCCATCGAAACTGGTGGACTCTCGGTGGCCGAGGCGGATTTACTCCCGCTTGTAGCCATCCCAACCACGCTGGCCGGTGCGGACCTCTCCGACATCGGCGGCGTCACGCTCACGCTCGACGCTGACGTTGCGGCCGACAACTCCCCGCCGAGCGGCGGCGTCTCCGATCCCAGACTGATGCCCGAGGCGCTGTTCTACGACGCCGATCTGTACCGGACGACGCCGACCGACGTTCTTGCGGCGTCCGCGATGAACGGCTTCGACAAGGGCATCGAAGCGCTCTACTCGCCGCTCGCGACGCCGATCACCGACGGAACGGCCGCACGGGGTCTCCGGTTACTGACCTCGGGGCTCGGGACGATCCGGCAGGAGCGAATAGACGCTTCGCGTCTCGAAAACGTGCTCTCGGGCATCGTGGCCGTGCAATACGGTCTCGCTGGTGCAGACGGCTACCGGGCCTCGATTATCCACGCCTTCGGACACGGCTTCTCGCACGGATACGACGTACATCAGGGAACGATCCACGGGGTCGTCGCGCCCCACATCCTCAGGTACGTCTTCGACCGGATCGACGGCCGCCGCGACCGTATCGCCGAGGCGCTCGACGTGACGACCACCGGTGGCCCGGAAGCGACCGCTGCGGCCATCGTCGGCGCCGTCGCGGACGTCCGCGACGACCTCGGGCTTCCCAACCGCCTCCGGGACGTCGAGTCGGTCGCACAGACCGACTTTCCAGACATCGCGACGGCTATCTGTGACGACGACTTGCTGGCAGTCGCGCCAGCGGGAATCGACCCGGATCCGGAAGACGTCGTCGCTATCCTGGAACGCACCTGGTGACGACCCGGCCCCAGTCTGCTGTGCCTCACTCGTCCTGATCCGGACTCTCACCGGGACCACCGAAATCGACGTCAGCATCCTGAATCGCGTCGGCCAGTTGTGAGTTTTCGGGAATCGACCGACGGAACCCTTCGGCCTCGAAGCCAACGTCGCCGTTCACCGAGATGAACGCGAGGCCGCCCGCTGCGGCCTCCCCGAGGTTGACGAGAAACGCCATCTTCCGTTCTGCGGGAACGCCGTCGACGTCGAGTTCCGGATCCACCGACCCGTACAGCCTTCGATGCTCGAACACGTGCTCGACACACTGTGTGGTCGGCGCAAAGAGCAGCAGCAGGTGGACGGCCGGGGCGTCCCGACCGAGTCGCTTCCGGAGGTCGTGGGCGTCGTCCGCGTAGAAGTATCGCTCCATCCGGCGGTACTGCCGAAGTATCTCGTTCGCCCCCGCCGCCATCCGAACTGCGGGATCGGCTTTCAGTTCGATGAGGTACTCGACCCGGTTCGGCGGCGACGTCCGGACGTAGACGTCCACCGACCCACGGTTCCCGTAGTGGTCGTACGGCTCCTCGAGGGCGACTTCGACCCCGTCGAACGCCGCCTCGAAGTGCGCGACGACGGCGCTCGCCAGTTCGTCCTCCCGCATCACGTTGACCCACTCGGCCGCCGAATAAATGCGCTCCGCTGTCTCCGTGCGGTCGAAGACCGGCATCGACATCCAATCCGGGTGCGTACTCGGGTATCTCCCGAAGCGACTACTGCTCCGTCACGCTCTTGAAGACTGACGGAGTAAAGTGTCGTATGCGAGCAGCCCTCGTGATCGCCGGCGGTCGCTCGACCCGGTTCGGTGACCGCGACAAAGCTGTCGCCGAACTCGCCGGGACGCCGATGATCCGGCGAGTCGTCGACCGGGTCGCCGACGCCGTCGACGAGGTGGTGGTCAACTGTCGGACGGATCAGGTCGATTCCATCTCAGCGGCTCTCGACGACGGCTCGTTCGACCCGACGTTCGCGGAGGATCGAGAGACCGACGCCGGGCCGATGGCCGGGATCGCCAGAGGGCTCGAGGCGGTTTCAGCGCCGTACACTCTGGTCATTGCCTGTGATATGCCGTTCGTGGATCCGGACTTCGCCGACTACCTCTTTGAGGCTGCGGCCGGGAGCGACGCGGCCGTCCCGCGACCCGACGAGTGGTTCCAGACGACCCAGGCGGTCTACCGGACCGAGCCGATGCTCGACGCCTGCCGAGAGGCACTCCAACGCGACGACCACCGGATCATCGCCCCGCTCGAAGGCCTCGATTACGTCGTGGTCGACGGGGCGGAAATCGACCGGGTCTCGTCGCTCGACACGTTCGAGAACGTGAACACGCAAGAGGAACTCACGCAGGCGACCGAACGTCTTCAACGGGACTGAGACCGACCGCTCGGCCCGGTGACCGGATCGGCGCGCTTCGACTCAGTTCCTGACGACGTCGACAACGGGATCGTCGGCTCGCATCTCCGCCAGAACGACCCGGGAAACGTCGGCGCGGTCGTGGATTTCGGCAGCGACGTCCCTCGCTGTGGTCTTGAGGGTGTCGTCGTCGACCATATTCAGGAGCGGAATCGTCGTCGCGCCCGGCGGGACCGCCTTCCGTCCGCCTTCGTCGCTGGCGAGGACGGTCGCAAGGTCAGCCGCACCGATCTCGTCGCCGGGGTCGAGCCCCGTCAGTGCCGACACCTCGTCGACGCGGTGGACGAGGTCGTCCGAGAGCGGTTCGCCGACGACGTGCACGCTCGCAATCGGGACCACCGTGTCGGCGCTTTCAGGCACCCGCGGCTCGTTGGTGCTGGGGGCCTTGAGCCGTCGCATCCGCGCGCCGTCGGCCTTCACGAGGATCGGCACGTCGCGCGCTGCGAGATCGTCCAGTTTCGAGAGTTCGTAGCCATAGTAGCGGTCCTCGCGCTCACGCTCGGGAACGACACCCAGCGGCCAGTCTCCGTCGTCGGAGGCGAGTGCCTCGTCGACGATCTCTCCGGGCGTCTCGGTGACGAACACGCGACTCACCCAATCGTCGAAGATCGGGATCCGGACGGTCGCTGTGACCACGGCGCGTTCGAGTGCGTGGGCGAGTGTCGCCATCGTGGTCTTCTTTCCGCCCGCACCGACAACGCAGGTCGTCCCCTCGGCGGCGTCGAGTGCTTCGACTGCATTCATCTCAGGACAACTGTGCGGTGATGTCGGTTGAAGATACCATTCCGACAAGGTCGTCGTCGACCACCGGGAGGTGACTGAAGCCGCAGGTCTCCATCATCGCGGCTGCCTCTGTGAGCCGGATCTCCGGCGGGACAGTCTCAACAGCGTGGGTCATCACCGCTTCGACCGTGACCGTGCTCGGGTCGCGCTCGTCGGCGATGGCTTCGAGCACGTCGGTACTCGTCACGATCGCGATCTCGGTCGAGGGAACGAGCAGCGCCTTGATGTCGTGTCGCTGCATCCGTTTCGCCGCCTCGACGAGCGTCACATCGGGGCTCACGGTCACGAGCACCGTCGACATCACATCTTCGACCAGTGTCGGTGAGTCGGACATAGACGGTTCGACGCTACCGGGAGGCTTCGGTTTTTCGCCACGCGTCGGTCAGCCACGGAACATAACCCGTCACGGTTCATCGTATGGGGTGATGACACGCGAAGTCACTCACCGCGCGAACGGCCCCGATGTGATCGATCCCGACGATCTCGACCCGGAGTACCGCGACGGCGGTATCTACATCTGCCGATGTGGGCTCTCTGACGACAAGCCGTTCTGCGACGGGTCACACCGGACCACAGCCGACGAGGAAGAGGGCGTGGACTACAAGTACGAGAACGACGACAGCGAGGCCCAACGGCACCGAATCGCGTCGATCGAGTTCGAGTCCCCGTAATTGCTACTCGCTGTAGCGCTTGCGCTCCTGCGTCGGGTGCTCTTTGATGAACACCTTTGTCCGCGCGGGAATGTCCTCCGTTACCCAGGAGTTCGCACCGATGCTGACGTGGTCGCCCACGGTGATGGCACCGAGCAGTTTCGTTCCTGCCCCGATGACGACGTGGTCGCCGATCGTCGGGTGGCGCTCGTAGCCCTTCTTCAGCGCGTGTTCTTCGCCCTCTTCCTCCTCGAAGTGGAGCGCCCCGAGCGTGACGTCCTGATAGAGTCTGACCCACTCGCCGACCGCCGCGGTCTCGCCGATGACGACGCCCGTCCCGTGGTCGATGAAGAAGTGCTCGCCGATCTCAGCACCCGGATGGATGTCGATGCCGGTCTGTGTCTTCGCGTACTCGGTCAACTCGCGGGCGTACTCCGGCGCGCCGATGTCGTAGAGTACGTGTGCGACCCGCTGGACCGAAATCGCCAGGAAGCCCGGGTACGATCGGATGATCTCCATATACGTCTTCGCCGCCGGATCGCCCTTGTACGCGGCCTCGACGTCAAGTTTGAGCGCCTCCCGGATCTCCGGGAGGCTGTCGAGCACTGCGGAGACCTTCTCGTCGGGCCGGCCGTCGGTGTACGGGCAGATCCCGGCTTTCACTAAGGTCCCGAGTTCGTCGAGTTGATCCACGATCGCCAGTTCGTCGCGGACCAGATCCGGCGCGTTCCAGCACGTCGGAAACAGCAGTTCCTGGAGCAGCGCGACCTCCTCGCGTCGGTGTTCGCGTTCGGGGAAACACGCCGTTACGTTGGTGGGAAACGGTTCGGAGTCGTCCTGATACGCGGCGAACAGTCGTTCGTGCGCGTCGCCAGCGTACCGATAATTCACCATAGCTTGGATTACTTCGGGAACCGTATTAGGGTAGTGTTTGCGGGGATGGCCGCCGCCTGTGCTCAACACTCGTACCACGACCGGAATTCCAGTGGTACGACAGATCCCCGGCCTTTGATCGATAGCGTGCTAATCATTTCAAATCTGATTATATCGAAATAATATCATATATTTGATTGGGTAAGAATTCATAGTATCACACAATTATTAGAACAACTGCTTACGCAGTGTGCGTATCACCTGTAATCTACTCTCTCCGGAGCCTCAGTACGGATCTACAGCTGAGAATCTCGACTCCACTGTATTCTGAATTCATTTATTCGTAGAAACCCCTTTCATCACAACAGTTCCGGTCGAATTCGTACTCCTTGACCAGTGAATCCCAACTGTCCGGGAATCGGACCTCCTTCGTCACGAGCCCACCAATCGGCATTCCGATGATCGCGCTAAACGCACCAGACCCGCCGATCGGTACAACTGTTATTATATTTATACTATTAACTAAAATACCTATATAAAATATATATATTAGAATATTTGTCCGTCTTCGAGTAGCACGGGCCATCCCTTCGTACACATATCGGAACTCTCGACGAGGTACGACTTGATCTGGTCCTTGCTCAGGCCTGCCGTCGCGAGTTCGTCGCAACGATGAACGACGAGGTACCGATGTATCTGGAAGCGCTTGTCGAGCGGATCACCGGCTACGACATCCCTGTCCCCCTGTTATCGACGGAGGATTATTTCATTACGTCGCGTCGACGGACCTCCCCATATTCGGCGGCGCGCTCCGTGACTCAGTACTCGACGCGTGCCTTCGACTCGATCTGCCCGATCCACTGGCGGTCCTCGAGGTCGCCCTCCTCCCACTCGATCGTGTCCCAATCGGGGTCGAAGACGACGTACCCGCCGGCGTTGAACTCGATGCGGTGACCGCTGACCGGATCCCGCACGTAGAGGAACTTCCCGCGGGAGATCGAGTGCTGCCCGATCCCGTCGGTCGGGATTCCGTGTTCGTTCATCGCGTCGTGCGCGTCGAAGAGGTCGTCCGCAGAGGGCACTTTGTACGCGATGTGGTGGAGCGCGGGCTCCATAGCCGCCTCCTCGTCTTCGATCACGGCGGCCTCGATCTTGTTGCCGTTCGCGCTGAGGAACGTCCCCCATCGCGAGCCGTCAGTGCGGTTGTAGCGCTCCTGGACGCGGAAGTTCAGCGCCCCCGTGAGCCACGCGCGGAAGTCGTTCGCGTCGGGGTCCCACAACTGGACGTGATCGATCCGCCGCGGAGCGATCGCGTTGGTCGTGGTCCGGTCGTACGTCTTGTTCTTGAGCTTCGAGCGCCGCTCGGCCGGCGGATCCGGCTTCTCCATCTCGTAATAGAACTCGAACTCGTGGCCCGTCGGGGTCGTGAACCGGAACGCCTCGCCCTGCCCGGCCTCCTTGCCGGCGTCGATCCAGGTCACCTCGATGCCCTGGTCCTCGAGGACCGTCTCGAACTCCCCGAGGTACTCCGGCTTCCGCGCCTGCCAGCCGACGTGGCCGACGCCGGCTTCCTCGGCTTCCGAGAGGGCGATCGAGTGGTGATCGAACTCGTCGACCGCACGCAGATACGCGGTGTCTCCCTCGCGTTCGACTTCCTCGA
>NZ_JBDGQZ010000004.1:0-16290 GCF_042218505.1 Halobellus sp. | reverse complement strand
ATCCTCCAATTCAGGAGTTGTCTGTGACCTCGACTGCTCGTCGATATCCATAGGCCCTTATTTGTTCGATTCCGGATGGGTGCTTCGGTCAGGTCATTAGAAAACACACGGCTCTGTGATTCCGGAACTACGGGCAAAGGGCGGTTCAGTTTCACCGTCTAACCACTGTCTTCGACAGACTGCTCAGATAGGTTCCATCCCGTATGCATTGAGAGCAGCAGTCTCAACTATCACTGACAGTGATTCTATGTAGCGCTACGAGGTTTATCTCTCGTGGCGTCGGGCGACCAGCGATGTACCGAAACGGCTCTGAACCCAACCGTGACGACTTAAGTCGCCGCCGGACGAACGACCGAGAGTGACGGAGGAGGTCTCGCCGCCGAAACTCGCGATTCCCGAAGATTGGCGTCTCGTCTCCGAAGAGCGGCGGATGCCGTTCGACGTAGGGGTCGTCTCGGTGAGAGCGACGACACGGATCTACGAGGACGACGCGCTCCGCGAACGCCTCGCTGACGCCACCGGCGCGGCGACCACCTGGCGGTTCGTCTTCGCAAGTCGATTACGAATCCGCCCGGTTACGTCGCCGTCGCGGTCGCTTACGCGACTCATCACCGACCGATCGAACACGCGGTTCCGCGACGTGTTGCGCGAACGTGGCTTCGACGTAATCGAGCGCGCCGACGACCACCGCATTGACGTCGGCGACGCGACGACGGACGCAACGCGATACCGTGCCAGAGTGCGGGTCGAGGATCTCGACATTCCGGTGGAGGGGTACTTTGCAGTCTGGCCGCACGACGGCACGTACCTGCTCGGCGGCGGCGCTTACCCGTTGTCGCTTCCCGATTCGGAGGCGTTCGATCCCGAACGCGGACGGGAAGAACTGTTCTCGATGCTGCAATCGATCCGATGAGGCGATGGTAGCGCGGTCGACGGCAGTGGTGAGCGATCCCGACTGCAGACGGTCCGGTGGGGTTGCTGTCAGACGGGGAGGATGCTAAACGTATCACCAGTGTAAGAATCAGAGACCGTTCGGGGCCGGGGGGACGGTAGACCCGGCGTCGCCACGGTCGCCCTAACGGTCGTTGGACTCGGCGACCGACCGCCACGCGTCGATCCGTTCGTCGGACGCACCGGTGTCGTCGAGAGCCTCGAACCGGCTTTCGAGCGACGCGAGGCGCGTCTCCAACTCGGCAACGCGGTTGGCTCCGGCGTCTGTATTCGGCTTGCTATCGAAATGACTACGCAGTACGAATCGAATATATTCGGATTGACTACGCTCTGAGGCGTCGGCGGCCTCCTCGACTGCCTCGGCGAGATCGTCCGGAAGCCGTACCGTAGTCACTTTCATTACAAACGCATTCGGTCGCCATCAACAAGTAATCACGAGTATTCGGACGTATTCGCCGGTGTCGTGGCACTCCCCAGGATCTGACCCCCTTTCGCCCGTGAGTCCTATAGTAGCGATTGCAACTGATTGCACAGCCGATCGCACGCAGTCGTGCGATCGAGTGAGCGAAGACGTGCAAACGCTATTATAACCTCTGGACCGCCGGCGCGCGTCGCTGCCGCAGCGCATCGTCCACCCGGGCTGACACTTCCTCCTCGCCAGCGTCGCCGAGGCGGTCGGCGCCCTGACCGTCGACGACATCACGCGCGCAACGAAGCTGTACGAGCGCTCGACTGGTATCGTCAGTGCCGTTCGGTTGTCCCGATGGTCGCCACTCCGAGTCGAACTGCTGCATCTGGGCTCTAAGCTATCGTTCAGCAGGTGTTCACTCAGTACGAGTCGGCGGTCGAATGTGGATTCGACTTAGACGAGAGAAGCGCTCAGCAGTGAGAGGCCGACGTTGACCAGGATCTGGAGGACGACGACGGCACCGGAGATGACCCCGGCGGTTCGAGTGGTGAGGTTCTGCGTGGAGGCGATCGCGTGGGTCCACATCCATCCAGCCCAGACGAACATCACCGCGTTCACTCCCTGCGACACTAAACCGAACGTACCGGTAGTGGCCATTTGAGATAGTCTGCGGGCCTGCTGTGGGTCAGAGAAGTTCGTCCCGGAGAGGAGCAGGAACGCGACGACTCCACCGACGAGAGGGACGACGATTCGCGGGGCAAACCCCCACCCGACGAGGGCGAACAGGTCCCGAAACTCCCCATTGCCGCCCGCCAGCACTGCGCCGATAAAGAGCAACGTGACGACGATCACCCACGACACGAACGGACCGATCACAGCGGTGATACTGCCGAACAAGAAGCCGATGGCCGCAAACAGTCCGGCTTCCGCTGGAAGCGCTCGGTTGACTGCGAGAACCGTCGGGATCGATCCGAGGATTCCCGCCACTGCGACGAGTCCGACAACCACCACCGGTGGCCCCAGACTCGGATCATCTGACTCCGTCTCAAAGAACGTTGCTGGCTGCGTCACTGCTCGCTGGAGGGCCGAGAGCATACGGAACATCTATTCCTTCACGATAAAGTAGCCGGCGGTTTCGCAGCTCCACATTTTGATCTGTGATTCGGAAAACCGTACCGTATCGAACAGCGGTCTCCGAACTGAGAGACATTCAACAGAGTCTTGAGACCACTACTGTCAGCGGTTCACGGTCGAATCAGATTTCAACCGGGCGACCCAGTTGGGGATGACATCGTCGGAGACGTCGTAGGAGTAATCCGCGAGAAGCGACGAAGCCCCGACCTTACGGGTGACTGTCCGGCGCCGACAACTGGCCGATTCAGTTGTAATGCGAATAGACGACAGCGAGAGGACCAGCGCCTCTGTACCCCCTCAACACTTCGCGCGGGATTCCCACAGTGTCCGCGTAGTGTCGGATGCGAGCGCGACTCTCCCGGTTGATACGGAGTTCTCGGTGGCGCCGTCTCTCAAGACGTCCGTTGCCCTGCTGTTCTGAACAAACACACAAGTGTCGAGCCGATCAAACATACCGCTATGGCATCATCACTTGCTGATGCGGAATGTGAAGCCTGTACGTCAGAGGACGAACCGCTCACCGAGACGGAGTACGCCGAGTATCTGGCTGAAATCGATGACGACGTCTGGGACGTCGTCGACGGGCATCATCTCGAAGGCGTGTACCCGTTCGAGAATTTCCGCGATGCACTCGAGTTCACCTACGAGATCGGAGAACTCGCGGAACGAGAGTGGCACCACCCGGATATCCAACTCGAGTGGGGCGAGGTTCGAGTCGAGATGTGGACGCACAAAATCGACGGACTACACAAGACCGACTTCGTAATGGCGGCGCGTATGGACCGAATTCACGAAGGGTACGCTCCGGAGTGACCTGCGCCGATTACGGAAAATCGGTCAAAAAGCCTCGCTCTTCAGGGCGGGGATGAATCCAACAACTCCGCCACAACCGCCGGCATTAATCCCCCTGACAGCGTATTATGTGGTGAGTGCAACGGGCAAAAACTGGCGGTTGGATTGGGGTCCGCCCGGACGACGAAGGCCACCACACCGTTCCCGAGAGGGCGTCTCCGAGGCCGTGGCGACACGGCAGGCAAAAAGCGACCCTCGCCCGCTTGTGCCTGCCCACCGTGGCACGAAGGGCAGGCAGGCCGATGGCACGGCCCGTGCCCGGACGCGGGGAAACCTGCGACCGGGGGCATCTCCGCCGTCTCTCCGAGACGAACGGGATGCACGGTGCAAGCGGATACCGCGTCCGAACGGACGCCGAACACGCCACACCCCTCGCGGGGCCGACGTACCGCGCACGAACCCGGTATCGCCTCGCCGGACCCCGTTCGGCAGGCGAGAAGTTGCCAGCGGGGACGCGGGACCGACTCGCTGTCCCACGTTGGAATCCTCGCACCTCAGGGCGGGGAGGATGTCAAAGCGTCATTAACGGCCGCTTCGCGCGAACGTGAGATAGCCCGTGTGGCCGACGCCGGCCGTCGAGGGCCGGGACCCGCGCTCGCCGAAGTCCATCTCGCGCTGGATCGTCTCGTAGGTCTCGACGTCGACTAGCCCCGCCTTGCGGGCGGCTTCGACGGCCTCGCGGCTGTGCTCGACGAACGGCGAGTAGACGGCAATGTGTCCGCCATCGGACAGGAGATCCGGCGCACGGCGCACGACCGCGGGTGCGTCGCCGGTGTCGAGCGTGATCGCGTCGAACGACCCGTCGTTGGCGACGTCGTCGAGATGCTCGGTCAGATCGCCCGTTCGCACGTCGACGCGGTCATCGACGCCGGCTAAGCGCATGTTCTCGCTGGCGACCTCGGCGAACTCGGGATCGATCTCGTAGGAGGTCACGCGGGCCCGCATCCGACCGAGATACGCTGCGAGAACGCCAGTCCCGGTTCCTGCGTCGAGGACGCGGTCGTCGGCCGCGATGCCGGTGTGTCCCACCACGAGACCGATGTCGCGCGGCATCATCGGCGCGCCGGTACGCTCGAAGTGATTGAACAGGTCCGGGCCGCGCAGGCGACGAACGACGAACGGTTCTCCGAGATGCGTCTCCAGGACGTCTCCCGGTTCGACGTCCTCTGGTACGTCCAGGACGCCGAGATCGGTCTGGAGTTCGTCGCCCGGCGCGCGGAGGTACTCGCGGTCCTCGTGGACGAGAAGGTAACTCACTCGAGGTTCGCGATGGCGGCCGCGAGGTCGCCGTCGTTTGCGTCGAGTGCCTCGCGGGCCGCGTCGGTGCTTACGCCCGCCCGCTCTGCGACGAGTTCGACGTCGTCGGCGGGAATGCCCTCGTCCCCGCCCCCCCCGTCGTCGATAGCTTCGGCATCGGCACCGGCGGATTCACCGGCACCGCGCTCGCGGGTCTCGGGTTCGCCGACGACCTGGTACGTCTCCTGTCCCTGGGCATCCATTCGGGTGACCTGCGCGCCGGAGAAGACGAGTTCTTCGTCGGCCGTCTTGATGACGACCTCCTCGGCGTCGAGTTCAGTGACGTCGATGCCCATCTGTTCCATCATTTGCTTCATCTTCCGGGGGTTCATTCCGCCTCCGCCAAACATAGTTGCTCCAATCGAGGGCGGCCGGTAGCAAAAGCGTGGCGAACCCGACCCCGTTCGGGCGTTTGCTGCGGCGCGTCGGGCCGGCCCTCACTCCTCGGGGGTGCGATGGAGCCCGGTCGCCTCCTCGATTTCCATCTCGTACCCGACAATCGACAGTTGCCGCGGGCCTACATTCGCGAGATCCGGCGACCACGCGTTCTCGTCGATCAACGCGCCGATGTCGGACCACTCCTCGGTCGAGAGTTCCGCCAGCGGCCCGAACGCGAGCACGCTTCGCCAGTCGGCCTCCGATTCGATGTCGTACACTGTCAGACAGGCGCGTTCGGTCGCCTCGCTGAACGCGACCTTCTGGCTGTCGACGCGGAATCGCCAGTAGGCGAACACCGCCCGGCCGGACTCGTACCCGAACGAGATGGGAACCGCATAAGCCTCGCTGTCATCGGCCAGCGAGAGGATCCCAGTGCCCTGTTCTGAGAGATATGCGTCGATCTCCGCGTCGGTCATCTTCCCGCCGCGAACCCGACCCGGATCGACTTCGTCTGACATAGTCTCCGCTTCGTCGGCCTCCGTTATGGACTTTGTTCCTTTGGCCGTCACAATACCCAGGGGGCGTCACACAGTTTCAAGGTCGACGGCGCGCTCGTTCTGCTATGTTCGACCCCGACGACCTCGCGCGGATTCGAGACGCAAAGCGCGAGTGGGAAGAAGAAACGCTCGAACCCACCATCGAACGCTTCGGGGAGCGAAAGGAGGCGTTCGCCACAGACACGGGTGGCCCGGAACTGAACCGGATCTACACCCCCGACGACGTCGCTGACCTCGACTACGAGGCGGATCTCGGACTCCCGGGTGCGGACCCGTACACCCGGGGTGTCTACCCCACGATGCACCGAGGGCGGCTCTGGACAATGCGGCAGTACGCCGGGATGGGGACGGCGCGCGAGACGAACGAGCGGTTCCGGTATCTGATCGATCAGGGTTCCTCGGGGCTTTCGATGGCGTTCGACCTCCCGACGCAGAAGGGCTACGACTCCGACGCGGGGATGGCCGCGGGCGAGGTCGGGAAGGCGGGCGTCGCTATCGACAGCCTCCGGGATATGGAGGTCGTCTTCGACGGGATTCCGCTCGGTGAGGTCTCGACGTCGATGACGATCAACGCGCCCGCAGCGGTGCTGCTCGCGATGTACGTCGCGATCGGCGACCAACAGGGCGTGGCCCGGAATAAACTGCGTGGCACTATACAGAATGACATTCTCAAGGAGTACATCGCGCGAAACCTCTATATCTACCCGCCAGAGCCGTCGATGCGGCTCATCACGGACATCTTCGAGTTCTGCGCCGAGGAGGTGCCGAACTTCAACACGATCTCCATCTCGGGATACCACATTCGTGAAGCGGGGTCGACGGCGGCACAGGAGATCGCGTTCACCCTGGGCGACGGCATCGCCTACGTCGAAGCCGCGCTCGATGCCGGCCTCGCGGTCGACGACTTCGCGCCGCAACTGTCGTTCTTTTTCAACGCCCACAACAACGTTCTCGAGGAAGTCGCGAAGTTTCGGGCAGCGAGGCGCCTGTGGGCCGGGATTATGGACGATCGGTTCGACGCAGACGATCCCAAGTCGAAGCAGTTGAAGTTTCACGCACAGACCGGCGGCTCGACGCTGACGGCCCAGCAGGTCGAGAACAACGTGGTTCGGGTGGCTTACCAGGCGATGGCTGCCGTCCTCGGTGGGGCACAGAGCCTCCACACCAACGGCAAAGAGGAGGCGCTGTCGCTGCCGACAGAGCAGTCAGTTCGCACCGCGCTGCGGACGCAGCAGATCCTCGCGCACGAGTCTGGCGTCGCAGACACCATCGACCCGCTCGGTGGGAGTTACGCGGTCGAGTCGCTCACCGACGAGGTCGAGGCCGAGGCCCAGGACCTGCTCGAGGAGATCGACGACCGCGGCGGGATGCGACCGGCCGTCGAATCCGGCTGGGTCAAGCGCCAGATCCAGGACGTCGCCTTCGAGCGTCAGCGTGAGATCGAAGCGGGCGACCGGGTCGTCGTCGGCGTCAACGAGTACGAGGTCGACGAGGACCCCGATGTGGACATCGAGGAGGTGGATCCCGAAGACGAACAGCGACAGAAAGAGCGGCTCCAAGCGGTGAAAGACGAGCGCGACGACGAGGCCGTCGAGGCGACGCTCTCGGCCGTTCGGACGGCCGCCGCAAGCGAGGAGAACCTTCTCCCGCCGATCGTAGATGCGGTGAAGGCGTATGCGACGGTTGGCGAAATCTCCAACGTTCTCCGCGAGGAGTTCGGCGAGTACCGCCCCGCGGTCTGAGCGCTCGCCCCAATGGCCTGCGGTCCCGCGCGGGCGACCCGACGATTTAATTCCCCAGTCGCGCCAGGGACCAGGTATGTCGTTCTCCTTCGACCACCTCGGCGTCGCAACCGAGGACGGGGCGGGTCTCGCTTCGACGTTCGAGACCCTCTTCGACGCGCCACTCGTCCACGAAGAGCGCTTCGGGGGGATGACCGTCCGATTTCTCGAACTCGACGCGGGCTACTTCGAGATCCTCGAACCGCAGGAGGCGGGGACCATCTCGGAGTTCCTCTCGCGACACGGCCCGGGCATTCACCACGTCGCGCTCCGAACCGACGACCTCGTCGCCGCTCTCGACCGCGCCCGCGACGCTGGCGTCGCGCTCGTGGACGAGGAGCCACGTCCCGGCGCGTGGGGCCACGACGTGGCGTTCATTCACCCGAAATCGACCGGCGGCGTCCTCATCGAGTACGTCGAGGCTGCGGCGGCCGCATCAGAGCAGTGATGTCTCCGGGTCAGTACAGTTTAGGCCGCCGCCCACGCAGTACCGCTAGAATGCGCGATTGGCTCTCTCACCGTGCCCGGATCGAGCCGTCCGGCGAGGCGCTCGTCGTCGCCCGCACCGGCGACGTGTTCAGCTTCGACGATCTCGACACCCTCGTCGAAGATCTCGCCGGCCGTCTCGACGCGGCGGGAATCGGCGCGCGGACTCACCTTGGTGCGGTTCTCAACACCCGCATCGAGTACGTCTGTCTGGTCCACGCAGCGATGCGGGTCGGTGCGAGGCTGGTCCCGATGGGCGACGGACTCACGTCGCGTGAACTCGCCGGGCAGTTCGACACGGCCGACGTGACTGCTGTCGTCTGCAGCGCGCCGACCGAGTCGGCGGTCGTCGACGCTGTGGAGCGCCTCGACGCAGTCGAGCGTTTCACGCTGCTGAGCGTCGACGACCCGAGCACGTCGGAGGTCGATGCGCTCTCGGAGACGGACCCCACCCCGGTGTCACCGGCGGACTGGGCGCTCCACGACACGTCGCTCGTGCTGTTCACCTCCGGGACGACCGGCGACCCGAAAGCCGTCCAGTTGACGATGCAGAACCTTCTCGCCAGCGCCGTCGCGTCCGCGTTCCGACTCGGGGTCGACCCCGACGATCGGTGGCTGGCGACGCTCTCGCTGCACCATATGGGGGGCATCGCGCCGGTTCTGCGGTTGCCGCTGTACGGCACGACGGTCGTCCTCCGGAATTCGTTCGAGGCCGGACCGACTGTCGACGATATCGATCGCTACAACGTCACTGCGGTTTCGCTCGTGCCGACGATGCTCCGGCGGATGCTCGAGCGCCGGGGAACGCTTTCGGGGTCGCTCCGAATCGTTCTGCTCGGCGGCGCGCCCGCCTCCACGGGGCTGATCGAACGGTGTCGGGACTACTCGGTGCCAGTGCACCCCACCTACGGGATGACCGAGACGGCGTCACAGATCGCCACCGCTCGCCCGCCCGAGGCGTTCGAATCGCCAAAGTCGGTGGGTCGCCCCCTGTTTTTCACCGAAGTGACAATTGTCGACGACGACGGCGACCCGCTGCCACCGGGTGAATCCGGGGAAATCGTCGTCGAGGCGCCGACTGTCACACCGGGCTACTACGGCGACGCGGACGCTACGACCGAGGCATTTGGACCGCACGGCTTTCACACCGGCGACGTCGGCGTCTGTGCGGAAGACGGTTCGCTCACGGTACTGAACCGTCTCGACGATCGGATCGTCACCGGCGGCGAAAACGTCGATCCCGGCGAAGTCGTCGAGATTCTTCGCGCCCACCCGTCGGTCCAGGAGGCGGCAGTCGTCGGTATTCCCGACGCCGAGTGGGGCGAACGCGTCTCCGCGTTGGTGGTTCCAGCGGACGCTCAGCAGGGTGACGCCGACGCCGTCGAGGTCGATCCCAGTGACGCACTCGACCGAGACGACCTGCTCGCGTTCGCCCGTGAACGCCTAGCGGGATTCAAACTCCCGAAGACAGTCGCCATCGCGGAGTCACTCCCCCGGACGGTCTCGGGAACGGTTGATCGAGAAGCTGTCCGGCAGCAGTTCTCGAGTCCGACTGCGTGGACCGACGACGATGCGACCGCCAGGGGCGTCGAGACCGACCCAAACGAGTACAACAGGTCCGGCGCTGAAGCGGATCGTCGCTCGGAATCCGCGACGGCTGAAGAGACCGGATCGGCCGCTGGTGCCGAGGCGATCGCCAACCACGAAGCGACGGAGAAGCGATCGGAGCCGGAAGATAGCGGCCGTGACGACGACGAACCGCGCGGATAAACGAACAACCCGATTGGAGTTTCGTCCAGTTCTGGGGGTTATTTATTTTTGCGGACCCATCAGTGGCTATGGATCTTCTCGACGAATCGGTCGTTCCCGAGCACGCTCGCGAGCTGAAGCAGGACGCACGAACGTTCGCCGACGAACACATCCGTCCCAACGCCGAGGAGTACTTCCGATCGGGGGAGTACCCCTGGGACGTCCTCGAAGCGGGAATGGACGCCGGACTGGTCGCCCAGGACATCAGCGAGGAGTACGGCGGCCGCGGACTCGACCTCGAACAGGTACTTGCGATCAACGAGGAGTTCTACGCCGCCGACGCGGGGATTGCGCTGACGCTGATGCTCGCCTCCTTCGGTTGTGAGATCATCGAAACGTACGGGTCGGAAGCACAGAAGGACGAGTACCTCCGCCCGGTCGCGGCCACCGACCAACTCTCTGGACTCGCGGTGTCGGAACCCCAGACGGGGTCGGATATGGCCGGGATGACCACCACGGCCGAGCGGACCGACGACGGGTGGGCTCTCAACGGCGAAAAATACTGGGTCGGTAACGCCGTAGAGGCCGACTGGCTCACCGTCTACGCGAAGACCGGCGATGGCGACGACCGATACGGCAACTACTCGATGTTCATCGTCGAGACGGATACCCCGGGCTACGAGGCCCAGCACATCCCCGAAAAAATCGGGATGCGCGCCTCAAAGCAAGGGCACATCGTCTTCGACGACTGCGAGATTCCCGAGGAGAATCTCGTGGGGACCGAAGGCGGCGGATTCTACGTCCTCGCGGACTTCTTCAACCACGGCCGGGTGGTCGTCGGAGGCCACGGAATCGGTCTCGCGGCCCGCGCCATCGAGGAGACCTGGAAGTTCGTCCACGACCGGGAGGCGTTCGATCGCGATATCGCCGAGTTCCAGTCGACGCAGCACATCCTCGCCGATATGCGTATGGAGTTCGAGGCGGCGCGGACGCTGAACTGGCGCGCCGCCCGGAAAGTCAAAGACGGCGAAGACGCCGGATTCTGGGCCGCCGCGACGAAGACCAAATCCACGGAGACCGCGGTCGACTGTTCGGAGCGCGGGATGCAACTCCACGGCGGACGGTCGGTGCTCGAGGAATATCCCATCTCGCGCGTGTACCGCGACGCCCGTATCCCGGTGATCTACGAGGGCGCGAACGAGATTCAACGCAATCTCATCTACCGACAGGGCGAGATCTGATCGGAGCCCTAATTCTGTAGGGTGCGGTGTCAATATTGTGGCAGCCATTGGTTTCGGTACAGAGCGACGATGTCCAAGAGCCAGCCTACTGTCACCGAACTGACCGAGTACTGTGAGACCTGCGACACCCGAACCCCCCACGAAGTTTCGATCGAACTCAAAACTGAGAGTAAAAAAGAGACTAACCGGGCGTTCTCTCGCGAGCCCTACCGCGTAACGATGTGTCATACCTGCGGCGACGAACGAAGCCAGCGGATGAACGACGCCTGAACGAGGTCTACACGAGGCTCAGTCGTCCACGGCCGCGTTGCCCGCGCGCCGCTCGTCTGTTCGTCTGTCCTCTTCGGTCTCCGCAAAGAACGATTCGATGAGTTTCCGCTCGCCGGCACGTAAGTGTTCGTGGAACGTCGGCGCGGCAATCCCGAGCGACTCTGCGACTTCTTCGGCGGTGCTGCCCCGCGGCCACTCGAAATACCCCGACGCCAGCGCTGTCTGCATCACGTCGCGCTGCCGATCAGTCAGTTTTTCCTCCAGTTGTCGCCGGAACGAGGCGGGCGACTGCACCGCCGACTCCACCTCCCGCTTCGCCTCCACTGTGGTCCCCGGGAACTCGGATTCGATTGCATCCCGGAGGGCCCGGAGATCCGACTGCGGTGGGACGCCGACGACGAACTCGCCCTCGCCGCGTGTCGCGGTGAACGATTCCAGCGTCGCTCCCAGGGCCGCAACTGTCACCAGAACCGATGCACCGGTCAACCGGAACTCGAAGAGCGCCTCGTCAGACTCCTCGGAGACTGTCCGGGCTTCGACCACCGCGTCGAGCGGCGCGATTGCCCCGACGACCACCGCCGGGTCAACGTCTTCGATGGCGACGTACACAGAAACAACTCCCTCGTTGGTGGGGGTGATCCCCTCGATGCGAACGGTGGTATCGAACTCCAGGGAGAGATCGATCACGAGGTCGCGGGTGTCGGTGTGTCCGAAGACCAGTTCGACTGCGGTGTCGCCGTACAGTAACTGCTTCGACTCCGCGGCGTTGATGCCGTTGCCCACCGTCTCACCAATCTCGGCGAGCATCGACTGTTCCTTCGCAGAGACGTCCCCGCGAACGTAGATCACGAGCGCGCCGTAGGTCGTCTCCCGGTAGACGATCGGGACTGCGACGACGCTGTGACTCCCCTCGACCGACGCGGAGGCCGCAAGCGCGCGTCTCACGTGCGCCTCCGACACCGACGCGGCGACGACGGCCCGCGACTCGATTGTCTCGCGGACGACAGTGATAGGTTCTGTACTCGCACCCGAGCTCCCATCGGCGTCCGTGGTCTCCTCATCCCCGCCGGCAAGCGGGTCGCCGATCGAGTCAGCCGCGGCTTGGCACTCGACGGTATCGATCGCCTCGTCGTACCGGGCGACCCAGGCACCGACGTACGGTGACGCTTCAAAGGAGTCACAGACCGTCTGGGCGATGTCCTCACGGGTGGTCGCATCGACCAGCGCCTGATCGATCTGCCGGAGGAAACCGTTAATGCGGTTCGCCCGCTCCAGTTGGCGTTCGCGCTCGCGAATCGCTGACTCCTGTTCGGCTCTGAGTTCCTGCACTCTGGTGGTCAGATCATCGAGGGCATCCGGATCGCCGAGGGTGTTGGCGTCGCGGGATTCGAGAACGGCCTCAGTGGATTCGAGCGCGAAGTACTCGCGCACTCGTGCGTCGAACTCCGCGCGGACGAGGAGTTCCTCGACGGTCCCTCGAAGATCCGCCTCGTCGACCGGCTTGACGAGGTACTCGTCGAACGGCATCTCGACGATGTCGGTGTCGGGTTCGACCGCGGTCATCATCGCGATCCGACAGTCGTAGCCCCGTTCGTCGATCGCTTCGAGGACCTCGTCACCCGAGCGGTCCGGCATCCGACGGTCCAGAAGGACGACGTCTACGGTGTCGTCGATTCGGTCGAGCGCCTCCCGTCCGCCGTACGCGACGCGGACGTCGAAATCGTCGCGGAGCCAGTACTCACAGGTGTCAGCGAGGTCCTTGTCGTCGTCGACGACGAGAACGACTGGCTCTCTCTCGCCGTCTCCCTCTCGAACGCCCGAGCGGTCCGCTGGCGTGACCGGGCGCTCCACCTCGAATGTCCCGCCCGTGTTCTCGTCGTCGGTTACGGGACGCTCGGTTGGCATCGTATCTCCCGGAAGAAGCGAGTCCACGGATAAATAACTGCCCCTCGGCGGGCGCGAGAAGTGATCCCTAACAGCGTAGGGTTCTGTGTTAGGTATTATCCACCCCTTCAGTAAAGTGGATATGCACGACCGAACTGTCACCGAGGTGGGCGCCGATGCCTGAATGTCAGAACTGCGGTTCCTTCGTTTCGCGGGACTACGTCCGCGTCTTCGCGCCCGAAGGACTGAGCGATGCCCGCGTCTGCCCGCGCTGCGAGGACGCAATCCGCGAGGGGGCCGAGGTCCGCGAGGCCCGGTCCCGCCGCGTTTCGTCGTCGCCCTGACGCCAGACGTCACACAGTTCTCCCACACGGTTTTCGCGCTGACTCGCGCCCCCGGCCGTGGAGGCGGTCGGGCCGCGCGACCGGCAGACGAACGCGGCCACTCCCCCGTACGCCGTTTTTTGAACGCGTCGAGCGCGTATATCGATCCGATCACCCGGACGCCGGTATCGAACGTCCGTGCCGTCCGCGTACAGGAGCGCAGCAGCGAACCGGCGGTGAACTGCCTCGGAGTCAAGTGGTTCGAGACGCGGAGCGTCTCGTCATCACGGAAGACTTTGTTTTCCGTACAACCCCGAGGCCTCCCGTGGGTCAGTCGGACACTCCCATCCGACCATCGGCCAGATGGCCTCGAGCGGTCGGGCGGGTCACGATCGGGGCGTCCACAGCCCCCGATGCCTGCTGTCGCACCTTCCGAACAACGGGAAGGCTGTTGAGAGCAGGCACATTCCAGTTCTGATGCTTCTCGATGCTTTTCACAACGATATTGACGCTTGCACCACGGTCACTGTGGTCTCGATACTCACAGGACTCACAGTTGAACCGCTTCTTGTGACGGTTAGCACACTCTGTGTCCACACATCTGACACCGTTGGCTCGTGTACGCAGGGTCAATCCACGCAGTCGGGATGCCCTCGAATGACGATTTATAAGACGTATAGAACTGAAGGGCACAGAACGGGAGATGGTGCAAGCGTCGGTTCATCCGCGTGCCGTAATCAATACTGTCGCGCATCTCTTTGAGTTCCTCAAAGACAATGCACGGTTTCTCGAACTGACGGCTCCACTCCACTATGTGACGAGACATCTTGTGGAGTCGGTCGCAGACAAATCGTTTTTCGCGCCCTTCGAGCGTGTCGTGATACTATTTTTCGCCGCGTTCTGGACGCGCTTTCGCATCGTGACGTAGCGATGACGCTCGAACTCGATTTCGGGGAAATTAATAACCAACGTGCCTTCGTCACCGTTCTCAGAGAGTGCGGTGAGAGCCACGTTGTCCTCGTTCCCGTCCACACCCACAACAGCCCGTGAGTCGTGCTTGTCTCGAACGATCTGCTTGGTGTCGGTGATGTTGACGTGCAACTCGGCGTCTCGTTGTGGAACAGGGCTTCCGCCGTCCCAATCTTCCACTCGTCGCTTTCGAGTGCTGTCTTGAGAATGTCGAGATGGGCGTCACTTCCTTCGAGGATGCCGTTGACGTGGTTGTACGGTTTCGCGCTGATGCGAAACGCCACGTCGCCGTCGTCGGTGAGAGACAGGTTGTATCCTTCCACGTAGTTCGCACGAAGCGGGTACGCGCCATCCTTGGTGTGACTCGGGAGTCCGAAGTCGTCGTACTCATAGTAGTTCTCCATCGCGCCGAGTGCTTTGGCAACAACGCGCTGAGTCGTGTTTTTTACGAGGGTGGCGTCGTCGGCCACGCGGTCAGGAATCACGTCCCAGTCCACGCCTTCTTTGGCGAGACGAATGGTTTCGTTGCACACCGAGCGGGCTTCGAGCGTGGCGTCGTACAACAGACCCTCGTTGACACTCTGCATATCGAGTTGGAAATCCAGCGTCTTGACGAGAGCCTGTGAGTCAGTCATTCTTCGTTCTGTTCGGTGGGTTCTGAGATTCGGACGACCTTCACGTCGGCCCCACGCCAGCGTTTGGGGACGGTGACGTGGGCGCTGTTCCCGAACGGTCTGATCTCGCCGTCAAGAACTTCCTCGCCGTCGATTTCAAACCGATTCGCCATACCTGCGTATATCCTCTGGATATACTTAGCGTGTTGATGAAGTGGGTTCGATATGGGTGAGAAGCGGTCGAATCACACGGTTCACAACGTCAACTACCACCTCGTGTAGTGTCCGAAGTACCGACACGCGATTCTTGAACCCATCGAAGATTCGCTGGAAGCGAGTTTCCGCGACGTGTGCGACGAGTACGATTACGATATCAGTTGTTGGTAATACGATTTCTTTATTCAGTCTGCACCTCGAATATTTGTCGGGCGATTCATCGTCGTTCATAGATTCACTCACGAGCGTAATCAGTCCTTTCCCTCTGATTCCTGATACTGTTCGCCGAGGGGCTTCAGCCGCAGTTCTCCGAAGCCGTATCGGGAGTGAGACCCGACCCGCTGGAGGCCGTTCTTCGCGGTCTCCACCGGGCGGTCGCCGAGGTACTTCACGACCTGGCCGTGATCGACCGTCTCCAGCCGGAACACCTCGCATTGCTCCAGTATCTTCTCCTCGCGGAGCCGGAGATCGTCGCGGTTCTCGGCCCACCACCACGGGATAGTGCGGTCGTTCGCTTCTGGATACTCCGACGCCAGGACGAACGGCGTCACGAGTTCGATCAGGGACGTCTCCGCGCCTTCGAGCCGCGAGTAGTCCAGTTCGTCGAGGTCAACCATCTGGGTGTCCTTCAGCTCGACCTTGCCGTAGCCGTAGTTCCGTTTGCCACCGAACTGGAGGCCCTCCAGCACATCCTCGCCGAGCGGGAGTACCGCCGGGTCATCAGCGTGGAGGTAGGCGTGGACGTACCACTTCGTCGTCTGCTGTTGCTTCCGCTGGTCTTCCCGGCGGCCTATGATGGTTTCGTGAGCGAGCGCCGGGTGGCCGCCCTGGACGCGGAGATCGTGCGTGTTCGGCGCGTCCCGGGCGCGAGTATCCAGCAGCCACGGATGCATCGCCTCCCGCTGGAGGATGAGGTCGTCGTGCGCCTCGACGTCGGGCAGGCCGCTCCCGAGGTACGGGCAAATGCCCGACTGCGTGTGTTCCTCGGGGAACGTCCCGAACTGGCCGGGCACGAAGACGCCGTGACTGGCCGACACCGCCGCGTGCGTCTCGGGACCGAGGTGCTGGCTGAGGGCGTGTAGGATGGCGTTCCCCGAGACGTAGTACGGGTGACCGATGTAGTCCATCCGCAGCTCCCACAGGACTTGCTGAATCGCCGTCATCGGTCGGGCCTCCATTC
>NZ_JBDGQZ010000033.1:0-16718 GCF_042218505.1 Halobellus sp. | reverse complement strand
CGAGTTCGGCAGCAGAGCGTGGACCGTCGCTCGTCGCGGTCAGGATCGACCGGACGTGCTCGTCGTCGAGGAGTTCGACGACGGTGTCCAGGTCCGAATCGCCCATCTCGCGTTCATCCGTCATCGGAACGGGGTATAGATGTTGTGTCGCTGTCGAGTCGAAGCCGGGTCTGACGCCTGGAAACGGGCGGACCGTCCTAATGTCACCCATCCCGATCACCCCACAGATCGATCCCGAAGAGAACGTGGAACGGGACGTCGTCGGTGGCGTACACCAGGCTCACGTCCGTCGGGTTTGTGACGTCGCTCAGGTCGACCGTCGCGGTCGATCCGGTGTCGACGGTCCGGGTTCCCTGCCAGATCGGCTGTGTGTCGATCCGACCAGGGGCCTCCGGGCGGCCCACGTCGTAGAAGAGGTGGGATCCGGACACTGCGTCACCGCCCTCGTGGCGGAAGGTGACCGTGCCGGCGTCGGCATCGGTGTCGACGCCCCAGGTCACTTGCGGGTAGTCGATCGGCTCTCCCTCCTCGGCGCGATAGGGAACGCGCGCTTCGACCGTGGCGAGACGGCTGTCGACGGCGACATCGAATGCCGTGGCTGCGTCGGCGAACCGGAAGGCGTCAGTGCGGAGTGCGTCTTCGAGTTGCTGTGCAGTCGGGGGCTCCTCAGTGTAGCGATACTGGACGAGTTGAAACGCGGCATCCTCGCCGAACCGGAACGAATCAGCCAGGAGCGCGGACCGTCCCGTGGGATCCCGGAGTTCGGTGTTGACGCCCACGTACGGAGAGCCACCGGCGGCCGTCGTCAGTTGGTCGAATGGCTGGCTGGCCTCGTGGAAACGTGGACGCTCGCCGACCCCGGCGTCGACGAGTGCTTCGAGATTGGGGACCTCGTGATGATACGCACTCGTCCAGACAAGTGTGCCGTCGCCAATGGCGACCCGCCGCGGTACGTCGTCGCGGGCGAACACGTCGTGGTCGCGGTAGGTCCCATCAGACGCGTAGCGTGTCTGTGAGAGCGTCTCGATGACTGTCTGTGGGTCGAAGTCGGCCTCTATCACACTCCCGAACACCGTCGTGATGATCCGATCGTAGGCCTCAAACCCGACACCGAAGTAGTCGGTCGTGGCTTTGATATGGGCCCGCCGGAGGGCGACCAGTGCTGGCGCGTCAGACCTCCCAGCGGCGTCCGTGAAAACCGTGAAGTGGTAGCCACCGGGAACCTGCGGAACCTGCGCGACGCTCGACGGGGCCGGAAGCCACCGTCGGTACGATGGCGGATACGCCGCCGGCGCACGGAGCCGGCCGTATCGCTGGCTCGACCCGAGCGGGGGGAGCCCCGAGAGACACCCGGCGGTTAGCGCCGAGAGTGATGTCACGAGGGTCGCAGACCCTCTAGTCAGAAACTGTCTGCGAGTGCGGTCGGTGGAGGGCCGATCTGTGTCAGGGGGCATACTGCACTTCCCTCTGGGAGTGGCTGCCAGGTATAAATCGGGCCCGAGCCACGGGTCGCCGCGGTTCGTCGGTAGTTATTTATACCTGTCTTGTTCCAATCTCTGAACTCGGAGTTGCGGACTCTTTTACCGTATGGTAAGGTACTTTTTTTCGGGGTGTGAAAGGCAGGTATGGTAGATGTTGCCATTGTCGGCGGTGGACCCGCCGGCTTGAGCGCAGCACTGTTTGCCGCGAAGAACGGTCTCGAAACCGTCGTCTTCGACACTGACGAGTCCTGGGTGCACAAAGCGCACCTGTTCAACTACCCCGGGATCCGATCGATCAGTGGCGACGAGTTCCTCACCCTCACCCGCGGACAGGCCGAAGACCGAGGCGCGATCTTCCACGATGTCGAGGTTACGGCCGTCGAACAGTCCGACGACAGTTTCGTCGTTTCGACCGACGACGACGACCACGAAGCCGACTACGTCGTGCTCGCGACAGGCGCCAACCGAGACCTGGCGACGGACCTCGACTGTGAGTTCACCGACGAGGACGTCGTCGACGTGAACCTGGATATGGAGACATCACTCGAGGATGTCTATGCGACCGGCGCGATGGGTCGCGCGGAGAAGTGGCAGGCCGCCATTGCGGCGGGTGACGGCGCGGCCGCCGTCCTCGACATCCTCTCGAAAGAGAAGGGCGAGTACTTCCACGACTTCGATACGCCGGCCGACGTTCCGGACCTGTGAGCGACACGCTGGATCCCGGTCCCCGGCAGGAGACTGGTAGGCATTCTGACTCCCGCCCCGCGCTCGTTGAATTCACATAGGGAGTGCCAACGCCACGGTCAGACGAGAAGCGAGTCAACGCACCACGCTCATATACGAAGTGGATCCTGACGGCACGCTCATACGAGACGCGGGTCAAGTGGCACACTCACGCGAGAAGCGAATCCAGCACGTACTCGTCGATGGCGCGAGGCGCTTCCTCGGGTGCGCTCTCGTGGCCCAGTGCGAGTCGGCGCTCGCGGGCCGCGTGGATCACGTCGGTGATGAGTTGTCCCATCAGAATCGCGTCCACGTCGCGGAAGACGCCGTCTTCGACGCCCGCCTCGATTATCGCGACGATGCTCTCGCGGATATACTCGTAGTGATCGTTGAAGATTTCGCGGTGCTCCTCGTCGTGTTGAGCGTACGCGAAGAGTTCGCAATATACTTTCATTCGCTCCCAGTGGATGAACTCGGCGAACTCCGGTCCGAGCAGGCACTGGTCGATGCGCGCGTTCAGTTCGGCCCGGGGATCACTGCCGGGGTCGATCGCCACGCTGCCTTCGTACTGCTCGATCACGTACTCCAGAAACGAGGACAGCAGATCGTATTTGCCGTCGAAGTGGTAATGAATCACCTGACGTGAGAGTTCCATCTCCGCACCGATGTCGCGGACGCGAAGGTCCGTGTAGCCGTGCTCGCTCACGGCGCGAAAAGTCGCCTTCATAATCCGTTCGCAGGTGTCCTCACTGGGGGGCCGCTTCCGGTTCGCTCATAGAAGTCCTTTGCGTACGGTGTACAGATCCGTTTCTCACCGGTAGGACCGGGCTTTCCGGGGGTCACTCCGCGAACTCCACCCCGGTGAACTCGAACCGCGCGCCACTGTGTTCGCTCGCGGTCACGTCGATGTCCCACCCGTGCGACTTTGCGACCTCGGCAGCGATGCTGAGGCCGAACCCGGTTCCGCCGGATGACGTCGAGTAGCCCGCATCGAACACGCGGTTGCGTTCTTCGGGGGGGATCCCGGGACCGTCGTCCGCAACGTAGAAGCCGTCTTCGAGTTCCCCGATAGTGACGGTGACACTTGACTCGTGGTGATCTGCAGCGTCCGGTGACCCTGGAGTTCCCTCCGCTGCAGACCCGTTCCCGTCTCCATCGGAGGCGCTCGTCGAACCGTGCTCGATTGCGTTTCGAATGAGGTTCTCGAACAACTGCTTCGCTCGCGAGACGTCCACTCGAATCGTTCTGTCGGTCCGTGTCTCCAGTGTGGCGTCCGCTGTCTCCACGTGTTGCCAACTTCGATCGACGATGTCCGATACGGCGACCGGCGAGCGGTCCAGGTTGCTGTCGCTACTCCGCGCCAGTGCGAGGAGGTCGTCGATCAGTGTGCCCATCCGATCGTGAGCGTTCGCGACGTGATCGAGGTGGCGAGTGTCGCACTCGGCACGGGCCAGTTCGACCCGGCCTTCGGCGACGTTGAGGGGGTTTCGGAGATCGTGGCTGACGACGCTCGCGAACTCTTCGAGTTGTTTCTCTCGGCGTTTTCGATTGGTGATATCTCGGCCGATACTCAGGATGGCCTCCTGGCCGCCGTAGGTGATCGGACTCGACCCGATTTCGACGGGGATTTCCTCGCCGTCTTTTGTTTCTCTGACAGTTTCGACCATCTCGATCTCCTCCTCGGGCAGCTGTTCGATCAACTGATCGGTCACCTCCTCGCTATTTTCGGCGGTGACCCCCTCGAGACGCATCGAGAGAAGTTCCTCGCGAGAGTAGCCGGTCCGTTCGACGGCGGCGTCGTTGACCGCGAGGACTTTCGCATCTCTGTCGACGACCCACGCCGCGTCGTTCATCCCGTTGAACAGTTCTTCGTACTCCATACGAGCCTGTTCGAGATCGTGCTCACGGCGTCGGTACTCCGTGATGTCGCGGACTGCGCCCCGGACTGTCTCGACGCGCCCGTCGGACATCTTCGGCACGCCGTGAATCTGGACCCACCGGATAGCGTCCTCGTCGTGGACGCGGCTTTCGATCTCGAACTCCTCGCCGTGGTCGAGTGCACGACATATCGCGTCCTCGAAGGTATCTCGGTCCTCCTCGTGGATCGTCTCGACGACCTGCGAGAGCGAGGGATCGGTTTCGGCGTCCAGTCCGAGCAACGAGGAGAGGTGTTCCGTCCAGACGAGTTCTATCGTCTCGGCGTCGACCTCCCACCCCCCGACGTGTGCGAGTCGCTCAGTCTCGCCGAGGAGGTCCTGGAGGCGGACCAGTTCCGCTTCGCGCTTGCGGCGCTCGGTGATATCGCGCGCGATGCCGACAGCCCCCTCAATGTCGCCGTCGATCACCAGCGGTGTGATGCTGTACTCGATGATTCCGGAGCCGTGTCGCGGGAAGTCGCTCCTCATTTCGCCGCAGAGTTCCTCGCGCTCGCCGTCCAGCAGTTCCTGGTACGGGTCGTCCTCGTGCTCCGCTCTGAGTCGCGGGATAAGGTCGCTGATCTCGCCCTGTAACTCCTCCCGCGTCGTGTCCATCAGCCAGATACTGATTGACCATCCGGAAGCGACCCTCCTCGTCGTAGATGCAGGCCGACTCCTGTATCGAATTGACCATCCGCTCGTAGATGCGGAGTTCCTGGTTCCGCTCTGTCAGGGCCTCACGCGAGCGGCGGTGTTCGACGGCGTTCGCGATGCGGCTGGCCAGCGCCTCGTACTGCTCGGTCCCGGTCTCTTTCTGGAGATAGTCGGTGACGCTTTCGGAGATTGCTCGACTCGCGACGGCCTCGGAGCCTTTCCCGGTGAAGAGAATGAACGGGAGGTCGGCGAACCGATCGCGGACCGCCTGGAGGAGTTCGATGCCGTCACGACCGGGCAGATCGTGCTCGGAGACAATGCAGTCGACGGCGTTCGGATCGGCTTCGAGTCGATCAAGCGCGTCCGTCGGCCGGGGAGCCGTCTCCACACGGATACGGTCGTCCGCCCGTTCCAGAAACGTCGCTGCCACGTTGGCGAACTTCCCGTCGTCCTCGACGTGGAGGACACGAATTTCGTCACCCCGGACGGTCATCAGTGTGTTCCTAGCGACATCAGGTGATATAAAACACGCGCCGAACGGGTCTGCGCTCGGTCATTCGTAGCGCAATGCGTCGATCGGATCGACTCTCGCAGCGCGCCACGCCGGGTACAGTCCGGCGACGAC
The DNA here is from genome assembly GCF_042218505.1 of Halobellus sp. Taxonomy (NCBI): domain Archaea; kingdom Methanobacteriati; phylum Methanobacteriota; class Halobacteria; order Halobacteriales; family Haloferacaceae; genus Halobellus; species Halobellus sp. The sequence continues at coordinate 11,319 of NZ_JBDGQZ010000033.1, read as the reverse complement.
GCCAATGAACAGGCCGATCCCGACGGCAATGCCGATCCACTCCAGTGACAGAGTGAACCCGACCTCGGCGTATCGTGCGGCCGCGTACCCGACTCCGAGACCGACGGGGATTCCTGCAAGCGCGCCCGCGCCGCTCAGCGTCACGGACTCGGCGAGAAAGAGCGTCATCACCTCGCGATTGGTCGCGCCGACAGCCTTCATCACGCCGATTTCCCGGGTGCGCTGCGTGACGCTTACGAGCATAATGTTCGCGATGCCGAACGCCCCGACGATGAGCGACAGAACCGCAACGCCGGTCACGAAGCGCGTAATTCGGTCGATGACCGACTGGACGCTCTCGACGATGTCGGAGCGGGACCGAACGCCGATCTCGGTGTCCGGCGGGAGGAGTTGGGCGGCGTCCGAACCGTTGCTGAGCGACGCCTCCACGGCCTGCTTCACCGACTCCGTCTGCCCTGCGGTGGCGACGACTGTCACCTGCGGATAGGCCCGCTGATCGACGCCGAGCGTCGGCGATTCGACGACCGTGCGGTAGAAGGGATCCGCCGGGAGGTAGAACCGCGGCGTGCCGCTGGCGAAGGCGGGGGTGACACTCCCACGGGTACCCGAGACGATGCCGACGACCGTCACGTTCTGCGTCCGATCTCCGAAGGCGACCGTAACCGTCGACCCGACGGTGAGGTTGCGCTCGAAGACTGTCGCAGCCGCCTCGTTGACGACGATCTCGTCGGCCCCCGCACGGACGGACCGACCGCTGACGAGCACGTCCTCCGAGAACGCCGCTTCGGTCGTCGCAGTCATCCGACTTCTCGCGAGCGTTTGTCCCCTGAAGGTGACCGACGAGGTCGGGACGATTCCGCGTGGGACGACCGCTTTCACCCCCTCGATCGCCCGCAGTTCATCGACGTCGTGGGTCGTGAACGCCGGCCGAGTGAAATCGTCCCCGGGCGGGCCGCCGTCTTCGGCACCGGGGGTGACGTAAATCTCGCTCGCGCCCGTCCCCTGGAACTGCGAAACCACCTCCGCCTGGACGCTCGCGCCGAACGTCGCGAAGGCGATCACCGATCCGATTCCGACGACGACACCCAGGACTGTCAGCACCGAGCGGAGTCGGTGCGCGGTGATAGCACGCCAGGCGAGTCGCCGGACCTCGCGGAGGGGCATCGATCCGTCCGCCATCTCAGGGTTCCTCGATCCGCTCGATCTGGCCGTCGCGCAGATGCACGATCCGGTCGGCGTGCGTGGCGATTCGCCGCTCGTGGGTGACAAGCAGGACAGTGTTACCGTCGGCCTGGAGGTCGTCGAGGAGGCGCATAATGTCGGCTCCTGTGTCGGTGTCGACGTTTCCGGTCGGTTCGTCCGCCAGGACGAGCGAGGGATCGGCCGCGAGCGCTCGCGCGATGGCGACGCGCTGGCGCTGCCCGCCGCTGAGCTGGTTCGGCTGGTGATCCAGTCGGTCGCCGAGGCCGACCCGCGAGAGGAGGTCCGTAGCCCGGTCTCGTCGCCGGTCCGGTGACCACCCGGCGAACACCAGCGGAAGGGCGGTGTTCTCGACGGCGGTGAGCCGCGGCATCAGGTTGAACGTCTGAAAGATGAATCCCACTTCGGTACCGCGGAGCCGGGCACGGTCGCGCTCGGAGAGCGCGGACACCTCCTCACCGGCGACGAACACGCCGCCGGAGGTGGGCGTATCGAGCGCCCCGACGAGATTCAACAGGGTGCTCTTTCCGGACCCGCTCGGGCCCATCACGGCCGTGTACGAGTCCGGTTCCAGGGTGAGATCCACCCCGTCGAGGGCTCTGACCGTCCCGCCGAGATCGTACTCCTTCGTTACGTCGTCCAGCGCCACCTGCGCCGTCTGCGCGGGGACCGTCTCCATCTGTACAGAGGAACGGGTGCGACGCCCCTGAATGTTACTGCCCGCGAGGATGCCAATCAGTCGGTTGCCCCGCTATCGGTCCGTCATAGACGACGGCAACACTGATTGATACCCGAACGCCGCTGCTACGTCACGGACATATGTCCGGTGATGTCGCACGCACACGAGAATCATCACGAACACGTCGACGACGCGGTAACCGAGCGGTCAGATTGGGCACGACGGCGACGCAAGGACATCCCGACGAACAAGAATCTGCTCGTCATCGCCTGTATGGACGAGCGAATCCCCGTCGAGGACGTCCTCGGACTGGAACTCGGCGACGCACAGATCTACCGGAACGCCGGGGGAAAGGTCACCGACGACGTCATTCGATCGGCGGCCCTGACGACGAACTTCTTCGACACCGACGAGATCATCGTCATCAACCACACGGACTGTGGGATGATGAGTGCGCCCGACGACGCGGTCCGGGAGGGGCTCGAGGCGCAGGCGGGCGATGTAGAGAGCGCAGACCTCGACCCGTCGCTCCCCGAACTCACCATCGGCGACGCCGACCTCATCGACTGGGTGAAGATGACCGACGACATCGACGCCGCGTGCAGCGCACAGGTGGAGTACCTCCGTCAGTCGTCGTTCATTCCGGACGACGTCACCGTCTCGGGCTACGTCTACGAGGTCGAATCCGGCGAACTCCGCGAACCCGGCGACCGCATCGCCGCGGAGATCAGCGAACGCCAGATGTAGGCCCGGGCAGACATCCACACCGGTGTGGATTAGGATCGAGTCGCGCAGGCCAAGTCCGCAAACACGGCGACCGCGTTGCGCACCACCGCGTCGTGCGGATCGGTCTCCGGCCGCCGGCGCTGGACCTGACGGAACGACCCCGCCAGTTCGATTCCCTCGGAGATTGCGGCCGCAGTCGCCGCGACAGACGGACTTCGCGAACTCCCGCGTGTGCAGTGCACGAGAACGCGCTCACCGGTTTCGAGCGCCGTCACCACATCCTCGACGGCCGTCGCGAAGAGCGCTTCGTCGTTTCTCGGACCGTCTTTCATTCGAAACGTCGCGACGGAGATCGACGGTGGGAACCCGCCCTCGGGGTCGCTGAAGGTCAGCGAGACGATCCTATCTATCCCGCGAGTGTGGCACAGTGATGGGTCACCGGCATCCTCAATCCGTCCGACGTACAGGTCGGGGAACACTTCATCCATAGTAACCCTGCTTCGACCGGTCACTGATATATTTCGACACCGCACGCCACTGGTTCATACTTTGAAAACGGGTGATCCGTCTCCGCCGTGACCGCGAGACCTGAAGTCGGTGGGATCTGGCTATCAGCGGTGATCGTATAGTGACTTTCGGCAGATAATCTCCATTTCGGCACGGTATCTCTTTACTAATGGGGGTCGAATCGATACGGTATATGGGTGCCGCCGAGGAAGAGATTGGAGTTCTCCACGTCGACGATGCCCCGGATTTCACTGAACTAGTTCGGGACGTGCTCGAAGACGAAGACGAGCAATTCGCTATCGAGACGGCAACCACCGTCGAGAGAGGACTGGGTATCGTGGCGGACCGAGCCCCGGACTGTATCATCTCCGATTACGATCTGCCGGGGCGGGGTGGGATCGAGTTTCTCGAAGCCGTCCGGGAGCAGTATCCTGATCTGCCGTTCATCTTGTACACGGGCAGAGGGAGCGAGAAAGTCGCCAGTGAGGCAATCTCCGCGGGGGTGACTGATTACCTTCGTAAGGAGACTGGAACAGAGCAGTTTCACCTCCTCGCTACCCGGATCAGGAACCTCGTCAGGAAGTACCGACTGGAGCAAACCGCCGAGCGACGAGAGGAACGCCTCAAACTGTTCTTCGACGAATCTCCGCTCGGGGCGATCCAGTGGGATGAGGAGTTCAGATTCCAGCGGCTGAACGAGCGGGCCGAAGAGATTCTCCGATACGAGGAGGCCGAAATTCGGGGTGAACCGTGGGAGGTGATCGTCGACGACGACGATCACAGTCGGGTTGAGGACGCCGTCAGCGACCTGCTAGATGCAGACGGCGGAAGACACGTCATCAACAGAAACGTCAGAAAGGACGGGGAGGTACGGACCGTCGAATGGCACAACCGTGCGGTGACCAACGAGGACGGGGAGGTGCGATCGATCTTCTCGAAGTTCCAAGACATCACGGACCGCGAGAACCGCAAGCGGGAGTTAGAGGAGCACGAAACAATCATCGATGCGCTCACCGATGCAGTCTACGTAATCGACGAAGACGGGCGGTTCACCTACGTCAACGATGAGTTTGTCGAGTTGACTGGATACGACCGGGAGACGATTGTCGGCAACACGCCGTCGTTGATCAAAACCGACGACGCGGTCGAACGAGCGGAGCGGGCGTTAGGACGGTTGCTATCGAGTGGGGGACCAGAGACGATCACGTTCGAGGTGACACTGCAGCCTCGTGACGGGGAGCCGATTATTTGTGAAGATCATATGGGCGTTCTGCCGTACGATGGAGACGACTTCGGGGGGTCCGTCGGGACGTTGCGAGATATTACCGAGGAGAAAGAGCGCAAACGACAACTGCAGGAAGAGCGGGATCGATTCCGGTCTGTTTTCAACGACGCCTTCGATGCGATAGTGATAATCGGCGACGATAGGCGGTACATCGACGTTAACGAACAAGCGACCGAGTTGTTCGGCCTCACAAGGGAGGAACTCATCGGGAAGTCGATCGACACCTCCGCGCCGGGATCGTCCAACTTCGAGGAGGCGTGGCAGGAGATTCAAACGTCGAAACGGGACCGCGGCACCGCTCGGATATCCCGGCCCAATGGAACGGAACGCCTCGTCGAATACGCTGCCTCGGCCGACATTGTCCCCGGCCAGCACTTAGTGATCCTCCGAGACGTCACGGATCACCGGCGGCGCGAACGCCGGTTTCAGGCGCTCGTCGAGGAGTCAAGTGACGTCATTTCGGTTGTCGATGACAGTGGTCGGTTCCAGTATCAGAGTCCGTCGCTGGAGCGGATTTTAGGATACGACCCCGGCGAGGTGATCGGCGACACTGTGTGGGAGTACATCCACCCCGCGGATCGGGACGCTGTCCGCGAGGAGTTCGAGGCCTGGGTCGAAGGCCCCAAGAGCGCACCGGCCGGAATCCAGTACCGTGTTCGGCACGCAGACGGATACTGGCGCTGGATGGAAGGATACGGAAATTGTCAGGTCGACAATCCGGCCGTGAGCGGGTACGTAGTGAACAGCCGCGACATCACCGAACGGAAGGAACGCCAACAGCAGTTGAAAATCCTCGACCGCGTACTGCGACACAACCTCCGCAACGATATGAACGTGATTCGAGGAGCGGCCGAGACGATTCGCAGCGATGCCGCGGCGAAGGGTGCGGATTCCGCTGAGCAGATCATCGAAACCAGCGACCGATTGATCAGAACGGCTGAAAAGGAACGGCGAATTGCGGATCTGTTGCAGGAGTCCCCGAGTCCGAAAGAGATTGCCGTGAAGCCGGTTCTCCAACGCGTTGCTGCGGACGTCAGAGCGGAGCATCCGGACGCGATGCTCGCAGTCGAATGCCCGGAGGGCGCATCGGCGCAGGCCACGAGGCAGTTGGAGCGGGCGATCAGAGAACTCGTCACGAACGCGATTGTCCACAATGGATCCGAGTCGCCGGAGGTCGCCGTGTCTGTCGTCCAGCGCGGCGAGGCGCTCCGGATCGAGGTCGCAGATCGCGGACCGAGCATTCCCGAGATGGAACGAGACATTCTGCTGGGGAACGAAGAGCGGACATCCCTGTACCACGGAAGTGGGTTCGGTCTGTGGCTCGTGCAGGTGGTCATTTCTCGCTCGGGTGGGTCTGTCACATTCGAGCAAAACGATCCGACCGGCAACGTCGTGATACTCGAACTGCCGTCGTGAGAGACTCGGCCCCCCACAACACAGTGCTGTACACGGCGACTATGGATTGTATGACGCTCCGTTCGATATTCCGGGAGTTTTTGAACACGTACACTGTATTACTGCATATAATTACCGGATTGTTATTACACCACAGGAAAAATATAACCGTCTTGCCTATAGATTATATACATATGGAGGCAAGTGAGATAACCGTCGTGTCGGTGAACGGCCGCCTCGCCTTCTACCCCGGCGCGGAGGACGTGCAGGACATCGCTGGGCAATCAGATGTACCGAACGATTTCACTGACCGCGCTGAGGTGGTCACCACGCTGGACGGGTTCGTCGACGACATCGAAGAGTCGGTTGAGCGGTACGACGAATCCAGCGGCGTGCTACTCTGGGAAGCGCCGTACTGACCCCGAATCGGGCGACGGCCCCGACCGCGCGGGTTCGCCCCTCCAAGTCCGAAGCAGTGACAAAGTTGCGAACGCAGCGATTCGTTCTTTATTGGTCGAATCGTCAGTAAGCCGCTTGACCAGAGTTCGTCGTTACCGCTGGAACTGGGACAGGTTTCATCCGACTGATGGTCTCATTCGGCGACCCGGGGATACATTACCGTCCGGCCGTTAGCACGTGTGAGATGAATCTTGACGACCGAGCGACGACCCGCACCGCCGTCGCGGTCGCCCTCCTCCTGACAGTAGCTGGACTGGGTGCTGCCGGCTTCACAATGGCCGCCCCGGATGCGCCGTCCGGCGAGACGATCCTGAACCAGACCGAACAGCGATACGCGGCCGCCGACACGCTGACCGTCGGAGCGACAGTCACCGTGTCGAACGAGTCAACGATGAAGACGGCTACCGTCTCGGCCGTCGCGACTGACGAGAACCAATCACGGGTGAGTGTCGAGTCCGATAACCGCTCGCTGATCACTGGAACGAACGGAACCGCCGCCTGGACGTTCGTGCCGGCGAGCGGGACGGTGACTATCTACCAGAACGAGACTGCTACGACGATCGGTCCGCTCGGAAACACGACCACCCGCAAACTGGACCGCGAGACGCTGAAGGAGAAGTACAACTACACCGAACCCACGGAACCCGCCGGAATGGACTGGAACGAGTCCGACCGCTCGGTCGAGCTGGTCGAGACGACGTCCTACGAGGGCACCGAGGTGCACGTCGTCTCGATCACGTCCACGAACGAGTCAATCGACGGCGAGGCCCGACTCTGGATCCGGACCGCCGACTCAGTGGTCGTCAAGCAGCGCGTGACGACGCCCAATGGGACCGTCGTCGTCGACATCGAGCAAACGCGGTTCAACGTCAGCGTTGCAGACAGTACGTTCCAGCCGCCGACCGCGGACAACGGTGCGGCGGGGCTGACAACCGTCGACTCCGCTGACGCCCTCAACGATGAGGTGGCGTTCCAGGCGGTGGCGATAGACGACGATGCGTTCACGTTTGAGCGCGGCGTCGTCTCGCAGTTCGGCGGCACTGACGGGGCGACAGCGGTCAGCCGGTACACCAACGGCTCGGCGACGGTGACGGTTGTGCAGACCGATGCATCGTCGATCCCGGGCGGCCCCGCAAACGCCTCAAGCGAGGGGATGGCGAGCGAGAACGTCTCGACGGAGAACGTAACCGTCGACGGGCGGTCGGTGACCGTCGCCACGAGTGAGGATCGCGTCGTGGCCTGGTGGGAATCCAGCGACACCACCGTCGCGGTTACGGGTGAGGTTCCGCGGGACCGCCTCCTCGAACTCGTCGAGTCCACAGCCCCGATCACGGAATAGGCCACTACGCCGCCTGAACCGGCCCGTCAACGTCTCTTCTCACACCGAACGTCGTTCAGTAATCGCCCAGGACGCCCAGCCGCCGCGCCCGTTTGGTAGCCGCCCGAAAGACGACGTAGCCGAGTCCTAAGTAGCCGACGGCGACGCTGATGAGGAGCGCCAGCGCCCGAACGTCGAACTCCCAGAGCCGAACGCCGTCCACCATCGCCCGCTGAAGAAGCGCACTCCCGTGCGTCAGCGGCAGCAATTTCGCCCACCCGAGGTCGAACGCCGGCGCGGAGATGAGGCCGACGAAGCCGAACTGCAGGAGGTTCAGCCAGTTGCCGATCCGCTTGTACAGGACGGCGACCCCACCCGCGGCAAAGCCGAGGCCCAACACTGAAACGATGCTGAGTCCGGCGATCACCACGACCGTGAGCAAGTGCAACTGGAGCGTCGAACCGGTGACAAGAAGCATCACCGCGAGGAGGATTCCCGAAGTGAGAAACGTGCGGACGACCTTCGCCACGCCTTTCAGCAGCGCGACGGGCGCGAAGCCGAACGGCGTCATCACGTGTCGTTCGAGCGTTCCCCACTGGACCTCGCTCCCGATGTCGTTCGAGATCGAGGAGTAGGCCCCGACCGAGAGCGACCAGAGGAAGTAGCCCACGACGAGGCCCTCGATGGAATCGGTGAAGGCCTGTCCCGCGATCAGTCGCCCGCCGTAGAAGAGAAAGCCGAAGAAGATGAGCCCGATCACGATGCCCCCGATGGCGTTGGCCGGGTAGCGGACGAAGATGAGGTACTCGCGGTAGAGGACGGCCCGTGCGAGGTGATAGTACGTGGCCGGACGGGAGGTATCCGACGCCGGTGGATTGCTCATCGATCAGGCTCCTGTCGGCCGGTCAGGTCGACGAAGACGTCTTCCAGGTCGGGTTCGGCCGTCGAGACCCGGTCGATCCGCACGCCACGGTCGCGGAGCAGCGCCATCGCCTCGTAGATCTCATCGCCCTCGACTTCGACCTCGACGCTCGTCGATTCACCGCTGCGGCTGACCCCCGTGACGGCAAATTGATCGGCCAGATCGGAACGGACGGCCTCGGTCAGGTCCCGACTCGTGATTTCGAGGGTCTGTGCGCCACGCTGCCGGCGGAGCGAATCGACGGTGTCGTCGGCCACGAGTCGGCCGTCCGAGAGGATGAGAACCCGGTCGCAAACCGCCTCGATCACGTCCATATTGTGACTACTGAGTACGACGGTCAGACCGCGTTCCGCGGCCAGTCGTCGGATCTCCCGCTCCAGCGTGCGCGTACTCTCTACGTCGAGGCCGAGTGTCGGTTCGTCGAGAAAGACGACCTCCGCGTCGCCGGCGAGGACGCTCGCGAGCGATACCTTCTGTTTCATCCCGCGTGAGAGGTCTCGAACCGCCGTGTCGGCGTATTCGGCCAACTCCAGTTGCTCGAGGAGGCGCTCGTGTCGCTCTGCGACCGAGTCCGGATCGATACCGCCGATGGTGGCGAAGTACCGAAGATTCTCCCGGACGGTGAGCCGCCAGTAATCGTTTCGAGCCCCTTCCAGCATCGCGTCTACGCGTGAGTAGGCGGCTCGCGGGTGCTTTCGGACGTCGATGCCCGCAATCTCGACGGTCCCGTCGTCCGGGAGGACCATCCCGAGGATCGATTTGACCAGTGTCGTCTTGCCGGCCCCGTTCGGACCCAGCAGACCGACGATCGACCCCGAGCCGACTTCGAAACTGACGTGATCGACGGCGGTGATCGCGTCCGGACCGTCGCCGAATCGCTTGGAGAGTCCATCGACCGCGATGGCGATGTCGGGGCGTCCCGCGGGCGTCCGTTCACTGACGGCCGCTTCGCTCCTCGAGGCCACTGGGGCTCTATCGGCATCGGCGACGGACGACCGGACCGACCCGTCGCCCTCCTCGCCGTCGTCGGTCGCGGCCAGTCCGCGGTTTCGGCCTGTCATCGACCTTGCTACGGCGGCCAGCGGCAAAAGCCCGTCCCGGAGGGAGCGTCTTCACTCGTGGGCGTGGGGATCGACCGGGAAGTCGCGCTCGCCGGCCTCGATCGGAACGTCGAGCCAGTTCGAGGCGGGGACGAGCGGACACTCGTAGGTGGGGTTGTAAGCGCAGGTAGGGTTGTACGCCATATTCAGATCGAGGATCCACGTCCCGTCGTCGCGCCGGTGTTCGGCCGGCTCCAGATCGATGTAGCGACCCGCGCCGTACGTCTCTTCCCCGCTCGTCGCGTCTCGGAACGGAACCCACAGCCGATCGCTCCCGTCGGTCGGCTCGAACGCGTCGAGCGAAACTGTGCTTCCCTCGACATCGAACTCGAACTGCCCCACCCGTCGGTACGTCTGTTCGCCGTCGGCGGTAGTCTCCACGGCGACCGTCTCGGGTTCGTCGTAGCGATCGAGTTCGAGTTCGAATCGGTAGTCAGGAGTTATCTCGTAGTGATCCAGTCCTGGGAAGTTCTCGCCTCGGAGGTCCCGCGGTATCGGTGAGCGCTGGTTCTCGCGGAAGTACCGTTCCTTCCGTTCTCGGTTCTGTTCGATTGCGGCTAGCCACTTTTTTTCGCTTGGTGAGCTCATTGGTGAATGGTAACTCTGACGCCACGCTGGCGACGGTTAATATTGCACGCGTCGAACAAAAACGCTTTCCCAGGTCTCGGTCGGGGAAGCGCGACTGTATATAAATTGGCAATAATATCTATCTGAATGGTAGTTAGGCCGCGTTTTCGGGACAAGTACTTTCGACTCGATACGAACGAGAGTTTAGGTATGACACATAAAATGTGTATATCAAGGGCTTCTGTGCCCATAATTTGCCGGTTCAGTCGAACCGGGGGGTGCGGGTTTTAAATCAGCATTCGATGACCTCGTCGCGTTTCGTATATCTGTAATAATTAGTTTTACATTGTTTCTATAATACTTACGCTCGCACTCCTCCGATCCCGAGGGATCTCTGAGTGTGTCACCCTCCGAAGAGTTCCGATTACGGACGTTGACGACATCACAGCGCTGGCCTGCAGCGGTCGTTGGGTCCACGCTCCCCACTGCTGAAACGAGATGATCAGCGTGCTAACTCCATAGAACATCATCGAAACTACACCCACTCGCGCTGCTTTTACAACCGGTTTCCGATACCAGGTGGAGCGTGCCAATTGACGGCCTCGCGCCGGAAGTCGGCACCTAGACAGCGGCTGGTTGCTCGCTTGCGTAATCACACAACAGCATCCTCCACTGGTGTATCGTCCCGTTGGCTTGCTGGGGGAGTGGGCCGTGGCACTACTTCAGCGGAATCCCGGCGGGTCGGTGCCAAACGGCCATACACGTTCCGAGGGGTGCTTTCTCAAATTATAAGACAGCGCAACACGAGGTTCTGCGATATGCACCACAGTTCGACCGTCGAAGTGCCGGCCGTAAAGGATTTTTCCCGGATCGCCGCGGAGAACAACCCGGACAAGACGGCGTTCGGTGAGGGGGTCGACGGCGAAACGGTGACGTGGCGAGAGTTTGATAATCGGAGTAATCGGGCCGCAAACGCGTTTCGCCAGTACGTCGGGCAGGGGGACCGGATCGCGTATCTCTGTGAGAACTCTCTGGACCACACGATCCTCTGGAACGGCGGACTGAAGGCCGGCTGTACGGTTTCGAATCTTCACATCCGTGCCTCGGCAAACACCCTGAAGCACTGCATCGACTCGCTCCGACCGAAAGCTCTCGTCGTCG
>NZ_JBDGQZ010000055.1:0-16772 GCF_042218505.1 Halobellus sp. | reverse complement strand
GTGGGCCAACACGGATTTGAACCGTGGACCTCCCGGTTATCAGCCGAGCGCTCAACCTGACTGAGCTATTGGCCCAGGTGAGCGCATCTAGCCGTTGTTCGATGAGTAGTTTAAGAGTTTCCTTTCGACCCGTTGGCGCTGCAGTCACGCGAAACGAGGGTTTGTCGCAGACGCGAAACCGGTGACGAGTTCGGGGCCAGCGCGCTCAGTTGTCGTCCCCGGGGCGGCCGTACTCTTCGGGATCCAGGTTCACCACGTCGTCGTCGCCATCCGGGAAGCCACCGACCCAGACGTTCCCGGAGACGAAGCCGCCGGTCTGCCGATCGAGATACGGGCGCACGACGTAGCGCTTCACAACCTCGCGAATCGGATACCGTGTCACCGGAAGCGCGAGCGCAAAGCCGACTGCGTCGGTCACGATTCCCGGCGTGAGCAGAAACGCGCCCGCGGCGATGAGAAATCCGCCGTCGAAGAGTTCGTTCGTCGGCACCTCGCCGGTCGCGGCCTTCCGCTGGAGTTTGGTGAGCGTATGCCGTCCTTCCGCGCGGACGAGCAACATCCCGACGAGGCCGGTGAGCACCACCAGCAGCACGGTCGGCAGGAGTCCGATCGCTGAAGCGACCGGGAGCAACAGGAGCGTATCGACGAGGGGGATCGCCAACAGGAGCGCGATGACCCAGCGCGTTCGCATACGATTCCGTTTGCGGTCGCCGTTGATAGCCCTTGTGTCGCCGCATCGCCCGAAACCGCCGGCGAGGTCCCGACTCGGCCCCTCTCGAAGGGCTTACACCCGACGGCACCGGAGCGAGAGTATGACCGACGACACGCACGTCGAGTGGCGCGAGTGGGGTCCCGCGCCGTTCGAGGAGGCCGCCGCAGCCGACCGTCCCGTGCTGCTCGCACTCACTGCCACGTGGTGCGACAGTTGTCACGAGATGGACGCGGAGACGTACGGCGAACCGCGGATCGCCGCGAACGTCAACGACGGCTTCATTCCTGTCCGCGTCGACATCGACCGTCACCCCCGGGTCCGCGAGCGCTACAATATGGGTGGGTTTCCGTCCACAGTGTTCTGTACTCCGTCCGGGAAGGTCCTCAGCGGAGCGACCTATCTCGGTCCCGACGGGATGCGACAGGTGCTCGGTTCCGTCCGCGACCGCTGGAACCAGAGAGGCGAGGACGGCGGCCGGATCCCGCGGGCGCTGGCCGGTGAGCCGACCCCGGCGGGTGCCGTCGACGAGCGAATCGAATCCCACCTCGCGGGCCAACTCGACGAGAAGTGGGACCCGCGGTTCGCGGGGTGGGGAACCGACGCGAAGTTCCCGCTCCCGGGCACAATCGAGTTCGCGCTCAAGCGGGCACGCGGGCAGGCGACCGAGACGCTCAGCGTGATCGGCGAGTCGCTGTACGACGACGAGGTCGGCGGCTTCTACCGCTACGCCGAGGCGCGCGACTGGAGCGATCCACACACCGAGAAGGTGCTTGACGTCAACGCCGCCCTGATCCGCGCCTTCGCCAACGGGTACCTCTACACCGGCAACGGAGACCTGCTCGACCCGGCGGTCGGGACGCGCGAGTTCCTCGTGGAGACTCTCTGGAACGGGAGCACCTTCGGCGGGAGCGTCGCACCCGCAGCCGAGAGCGATCCCGGTGACGACACTGACTCGGCGCTCGGTCCCCGGCGGGACCTGACCGGCTACGCGGGCGGGAATGCCTTGGCGGCGGACGCGCTCCTGACGCTCGCGGCCTACACCGACGACGACACCGCTCGCGAATACGCCGGTCGTGTGCTTGAGACGGTCGAGAGAACGCTTATCGACGATGACGGTGTCGTGTCGCACTTCGCGACCGACGACGGCAGCGCCCCCGAACTGCTCTTAGAGGATCACGCACGCGTCGTGCGAGCGTTCACGACCGCGCGGCAGGTCTGCGGTCCCGACGCCCTCGGCACCGACCGCGACCCGCTGGCCCTCGCTCGCATCGTTGCTGATGCCGCCGTCGACGCCCTTCAGGAGTCTGAAGACGCGTTCCGTGACGGTCCCCAGGCAGGTCCCGGGCTGCTCGACGAACCGCTCCGACCGCTCGATGGGGGCGTCGAGATGGCTGCGGCGCTCCTCGATCTCGCAGCACTCCGTGAAGCGTTCGAGGACGAACCCGGCAATCCCGATTCGTCGAACGCCGATCGCTCGGCCGACGACTACCGCACTGCGGCCCGCGCCGGTGTCGCTGCCTTCGCTGGCGCGTGGGACCGGATCGGGATTCAGATCGCCGGCTACGGAGCCGTCGCGGCGCGGCTGACCCGCCCGGACCTCGTGATCGCCGTCGGCAGTGAGTCGGGAACTGACCTCCACCGCGCCGCACTCCGCGTGGCCGACCACGAGTCCATCGTCGTCCCCGACGCCCCGGCCCGCTCCCCGGGAACCGCCACGGTGCGCGTGGGCGAGTCGACCCGTGAAGCGGAGACGCCGGACGAACTGATGACCGCCGTCTCGGCGCTGACGAGCGATGGCTGAGCAACACCCGGGCGTGTCGGAGCCGAAAAAACAGTGAGATCGAGTATATAAACCTCCGGTTGGTTTTTTATCCGTGGCACTGGACGGGAGGATATGGCGACCCTCAGGGATCTCGGGCTGTCGGAGTACGAGGCACGAGCGTACCGCTCGCTTCTCCAAGCCGGGGCGACAACCGCTAAGGAGTTGTCACGCGCCAGCGACGTCCCGATGGGGCGGATCTACGACGTCCTCAACAGTCTCGAACAGCACAACCTCGTCCGCAGTCAGGCCGCGAGTCGTCCGAAGAAGTACGTCGCCGTCGAACCCGACACGGCGCTCGATCGACTCTTAGAAAGCAAACGCCGGGAACTGCGCGAGCAGGCCGAGCAGTACGAGAACGTCGTCGACGAACTCACCGCCGAGTTAGAGACCGCCGATCCCGTTCAGAGCCAGTTCTGGACGGCCGCAGTTGGCAGCGAAGAGTCCGCCGAACTGCTCGTCGAACGTCTCGCGGCCGCCGACGAGACGCTCGTCGTCGTCTCCGGCGCGGTATCGCCGCAGTTCGACCTGGGCGTTCTCGGTGACAAAGTGACCGAAGAACTCGAAGCGGCGCTCGACCGCGGCGTCGACGTTTCGGTGCTGATGGCCCCGCCCCTCGTCGATTCGTTACCACAGAGCGTTGGGGATCGGTACGTCGACCACCTGGCAGATCACCCCGACTTCGACGTCCGGACGGCCCCGGGGCTCTCGGGGACGTTCGAACTCATCGACGACGTCGAGGTCTGTATCGAGGTGCCGAACCCCCTGGACCCGGCCGAGGCGTTCGCGATGATCGACCTGAAGGACCCGGAGTTCGCCGCAGACGTTCGAGAGATGTTCGATCCGACCTGGGAGGCGGCAGAACCCCTCGCTCAGATGTCGCTCGGCGGGGAAGCGCAGTGAGCGCACGCGGGTGATGCAGACTACGCGCTGGTGTCGTTAACTTCGCTGCGTAACTGTTCGAGCGTGACTTCCCGCTCGGCGTGGGCGTTGTGCTGGTGGATCGACTCGTCGTTCGACTGCCGCATCCGGACGACGGCGTCGTCGTCGAGATGATCGAACTCTTCGACGACCTGCTCGGCCATCGAGCGGACGCAGTCCTCTACGAACTTGGCGTCGGCGTGGGCCTGGTAGGTCATATGGTCCTCGTCGGGACGCTTTGCGAGGTTGTAGATCCGCGCGGACATCGAGTCGCGGGCGATCTCGGCGACCTCCATCAGATCGACGTCCGGGGATCCGTCCGCGGTGACCGTCAGCGTCGCGTGTCCGCGCTGAGAGTGACCCGGCTGGGGGACTTTCTCGAGGAACTCCTCGATGGTCCCGTCGTCGACTTTCAGATCGTGCAGGACGTCGCGTGCGCGGGAGGCCGACATCCCCTGGGAGCACGGACAGACCGTCATCCCGGTAACTTCGGCACCGATTTCTTCGCGGGTCCCCTCGTCGGTCGCCGTCGCGCTGGCGACGATAGAGATCGTACTCTGGGTCGCGAGGCTGCTCGCAGGCGTGTCCTCGCGGACGACGAAGTCCGCGGTCATCCGAACTTCGGCAGTGGAGGTGTAGTCGTGTTTCGCGAGCAGGCGCTCGGCGGCGTCGCCGCACATATCCTCGACGCGGAACGTCGGCTCGGAGACGGCCGACTCGAGCGTCTCGTCGATGACCTGCATATTTCGACTCATATCGATGCCCTTGCGACCGCTAGGGAGGTCTACGAACACCTCGAACTCCGCCATCAGGACAAGCGGGCGTTGCTTGCCGTCCCGGGCGAGTTTGACGAGCTTGTCGACGCCTGTGACGCCGACCTGACTCAACCCGACCGTGACGTCGGGCTGGCTCGCCTGTACGTCAGGAAGTTGGTGACTCATCGTAAAAGGTGACGCACCCAGTTTGATTAACGCTTTCGTTACCTGAAGAATACCAGCGGTTTCAGCCGCCTGGGTATGACCTAGCTTATGGCCAGTCGTCTCTGCTGCTGGATTCGAAGGGGTCCTGCGATCCGGTGCTGCCGGCGATTCGCCACTCGGCCGCCTCGGCCGCGTTCTGCAGCGGTAGGAACTCCCACCCTGCTGCCTCGGCGATCTCCTGATCCTCTTCGGAGACGCCGACGAAGACGTGTCGATCGGTGTCGAACTGCTCCTTGACGTTCTCGAGGCTCTCTTTGACGCCACGCGGCCCCGAAAAAAAGTCCTGTCGAACCCGGTGCTTGCGGGTGTAGTTCGTGACGACGTACGTGGGCTTCTCGCTCACGACGCCGACGTACTCGGTCCACTGGCGAGCGTCGTTGAACACGGCAGTCGGATCCGCGAGGTTCCGGAGCGCGTCCAACTCGAACGCCAGCGTCATATCGGCGTCGCCGCCGCCGGGGGCCCCGCCGCTTGTGGACTCGTCGCTCATACCTCGTGGTATCGGCCACCCGCCAAAAACTGCATCGGTCCGCCCCGGCGACGCTCCGGTGCGCGCTCGATCTCTCTCACACGACGCGGTAGTACTCGGTGAACCGAACCACGTCACCGGAGTCGAGTTCTTGGAGGTCGACCGCCCGGTTCGATCCCTCGACCGCGTCGAGGATCTCTTGCCGATCCCGCGGCGATAGTTGGTCGACATCGAGGATACGATCCGTTGGCTCGACGTCTGCGGCGTCGCACTCGACGATCACAGACCCAACGTCCGCGTCCCCGCTACTCTGCAGTGACCGTGACATACGCCAACAAAGTGCACAAAAGATCATAAAGATTGTGTCGGATCCACCGACGGACTGGATGGAGCGATCTACTCCGATCGTCCTGACGGCGTCCGTACTCCCGTCGATTCTGTCACGGTGAAAACAGCGCCAGAACGCGATCGGCTCGTCGATATCGGTAGCGGAACCGTTACTCGGCGGGGGTGCCTTCGAGTTCGAGTTCGTCGATCTCGAAGTTCTGCTTCATCAGGACGTCTTTCTGGTCGGCGACGACGCGCTGCTCGCGCATCAGTTTCTTGTACTTCGACTGCGGTGAAAGGTCGCCGATGAGGACGCCGCCGACGATCTGGCCGTTCTTGAACGCCAGCCGCCGCCATTCGGTGTCGGAGTATTTGGCCTCGGCGTTGTCCTCGCCGAGAGTCGGGTGCCCGAACGAGAGGAACGGGAAGTCGAAGTGGGTGATCGAATACGAGGAGACCCACTCGAACGGCTCTGTTCCGTAGTTTACCATATTCTGTGCGGCGACCGATCCCTGCTCCTTCGCGGACCCCCACGCGCCGTTCTGTGCGCGCTCGCCGAGGATCAGGTCGGTGAACTCCGTGATGTCGCCCGCCGCGAAGACGTCCTCGTGGTTCGTCTGCATATACTCGTCGACGATGATGCCGTCGTCGCACTCGATCGGGGTGTCCTGGAGGATCTCTGTGTTGAAATTCAGGCCGATCGCGATCCCGACGAAGTCGGCGTCGTACTCGTCGCCGTTGGGGTCGACAGCGGTCGTGACGTGTCCGTCGTCGTCGGTCTCGAAGTGATCGACGCCCGACTGGAAGACCGGTTCGACGTTCCGCTCGCGCAGCGCGTCGTGGATGATCTCTGCACCCTCCTCCGAGAGGGCGTAGCGCCACCAGCAGTCTCCGCGCATCAGGTACTTGCCCTCGACGTCTTGGGCGGCCGTGATCGCCGCGAGATCGATGCCGAGCAGGCCCGCCCCGACGACCACGGAGTTGTCGGCGTTCTCGATGTGGTTCTTGATCGCGCGAGCGTCCTGAAACGTCCAGAAGTGGTGAACGCCGTCGGCGTCGGAGTTACCAACGGGGAGCTGTGTCGGTGTCCCGCCTGTCGCGATGAGGAGTTTGTCCCACTCGTGGACGTCGCCTCCGTGTGTCTCGAGTGTGTGGCCCGCTACATCGATGTCTACGACCAGGGTGTTGAGTTGGAGGTCGATGTCGCGCTCCTCGTACCACGATTCGTCGTGGATCGAGATTGGCGCTTCGGGGAGCTTGCCCTTGGCGAACTCCTTGATGAGGATTCGGTTGTACAGGGCTTCGCCCTCGTCCGTGATGACGGTCACATCGGCGTCGGGGTCCTCCTCGCGGAGCGTCTCGGCGGCGGAACTGCCCGCAACACCGTCGCCGATGATGACGTACGACTGAGTCATATCTCACCGATTCGTGTCGGGGGTTAATGTGGATTGCTATACGAACGGAATCGCGAAGGTGGCAGCATCACTGTTCTCAGGGCCGATACTGTCCATTCGCACCGTGGTCCGAAGCGATTTTGTCGGCGCAGCCGGGGTGCGCTCGAGCGTATCGGAAACGTATATCCACCCCTGCTGTCGTCTGTACGGGACTGACTCGACCTGCTTTCTGCCCTCGCAGTGGAACGCCTCGAACCGGGCGCTCAGTCCAGTTTTCCGAGTGCTTCGAAGAAATCGGACGCAGGGCCGGCCATCCGAACGGGGTCGTCGGCGACCGAGACCGTCACGTCCACCGGCGGCGCAACCGATTCACGCACGCGCCCGTCGACGACCACCACGGCCTCCTCGACATCCTCAACAGTCACTGTGACTGTCACGTTGCGGTCGACGACGAGCGGCGGTCGCCCGGTGACGTCGGCCATCTCAGTCACGATGAGGCCCGATACGCCCGGATGGACGAGCGGGCCGTCCTCACTGAGGTTGTACGCGGTGCTGCCGGTCGGCGTCGCGACGAGCACGCCGTCCGCGTGGCCCCCGGTGAACCGGGACCCGTCGATTCGGACCTCGATCGACGCCCCGCCACCGTGTCCGCGACGGGCCCCCTGGACGACGACCTCGTTGACGGCCGGCGGGAGCGCCCGGACTCCGGTTTCTGCGCGGAGGCGCGGGACGGTCCGCGTCGGGAGTTCGCCCTCCTCGCGAAATCGTCGCACCTCCTTCATCACGGCGTCGACGGCATCTTCGGGGTTGACCGCGTTGAGGAATCCCACCTCGCCGAGATTGACGCCGAGAATCGGCGTTCTCCCGGCACCGTGGGCGGCGAAGAGGAACGTCCCGTCTCCGCCGATGCTGACGACCAGATCGGCCTGTCCGAACGTACTGACGGCGTGTCCCGACACGTCGAGTTCGGCGGCCGTCGCCGCATCGATCCACACGGTGACGTCCTCCGCGCGGAGTCGCTCCCGGAGGTCGCCAGCCAGTCGGGCGGTCCGGTCGTTGTCCCACTGGGCGACGATGGCCACCTTCATCTCGGTTCGTCGGTTCGACGCGCTGATCAAAAAGGACTCCGTCACGCGACGAACGCGTCGACACCCCTCGCGGCGGGAATCTGCCCTGCTCGTCACGGGCAACATTCATACCAGGCCCGGCCGTCGTTCCGACGACGGAGATGGCAGAGATTCGCAATTGGTGCCGGCCTCGAAGCAGGGACGCCAGCCAGAACTGCGGGGCAGGTGAGCGTCGTGAGTGACGACGACTGGTTCGAGCGCGCAATCGGCGAGGACGCCGAAGACGAGAGCGACGCAGACGCGACACGCGACGCCGCCCGGGATGAGGACGACGCAGACGCGGCACGTCATACCGCTAACGGCCAGGACGCGACCGACGATCGGGAGGCTCACGACGATCGAGAGGCGATCGACGACCAGCAGATTCCCGACCGCCGGGATACTGAATCGACCGACGGCTCGGTAGTCGACGACGGACACACCGAACTGGAGGACGATGCGGACCCCGCGGCTCCCGGCTCCGACGACGCTCGTGGCGGCTCCGAGGGCGCGTACCCAGACGAGCCTCCATCCGCAACCGATCAGGCCGATTCTTTCGGTAGTGACGACAGAGACAGTGGTCCCCCTGCCCCAGACGACACCACCGACGAGGGAGGGACTCCCTTCGACGACGACTTCGCGTCCGCGCTCCAGGACGCACCGGACCCGGGCGGGGCGGACGCCGGTGGATCCTTCGGCGGTGGCTCCGACTCCTTCGGGGCCGACGGTTCCGACCCGTTCGACACCGGTGGGGGCAGCGATCCGTTCGGCGGCGACGACGTGGGAAACGACTTCGGCTTCGAGGACTTCGACGATGACCTCGGTGACCCGCCGGGCGGATTCGACCCCGACGCCGGTGAGTTCGAGTCCGATCTGCCGCGGATCGACATCGGGATCGACGGCCTCGACAATATGATCCTCGGAGGGGTGCCCCGCCGCTCGCTGATGGTCGCCATCGGATCGGCCGGGACCGGAAAGACTACATTCGGCCTCCAGTTCCTCCGACACGGACTCGAGAACGGCGAGGACGCGGTCTACATCACCCTCGAAGAGAGCCAAGAGCGGATCGTGGACACGGCCGACGAGAAGGGGTGGGGCTTCGGGGAGTACATTGAGGAGGACCGACTGGCCGTCGTCGACATCGACCCCATCGAGATGGCAAACAGCCTCGACAGCATCCAGAACGAACTGCCCGACCTCATCGAGGACTTCGGGGCGGACCGCCTCGTGCTCGACTCAGTGTCGCTTCTGGAGATGATGTACGAGAGCGCGCCGCGGCGGCGCAGTCAGGTGTTCGGGTTCTCGCGCTCGCTGAAGAACGCCGGGATTACGACGCTTCTGACCTCAGAGGCCAACGAGAACAATCCCTACACCTCGCGATTCGGTATCGTCGAATATCTCGCAGATGCCGTGTTCGTTCTCCAGTACGTCCGCCCGAGCGACTTCCGTGAGACGCGGCTGGCAATCGAGATCCAGAAGATCCGCGATGCGAACCACTCCCGGGAGACGAAGCCCTACGAACTCACAGCGGCGGGAATCAGCGTGTACCGCCAGGCGAACATCTTCTGACGACGGGAGACGAGACCTTCCGACGGAGAAACCCCGCTACTGGCGGCTTAATACAACAGTTCTGCGTCGTCTTCGATCATATACAGCGACCGGGCGGCGATGTTGACCGCGTGGTCGCCGACCCGTTCGAGGTCCCGCACCGTCAGCAGGAGGCGTGAGATGTCCTGCATATACGCCTCCGCGTCGGCGCTTTCCTCGCCGAACGGGTCGCCCTCGATGAGGTCGCGGACGACGGTCGTGCTCGCGGCCTCACACATTGCGTCGAGTTCGTCGTCCTGCTCGGCGACGGCGTAGCAGGTTCGAGGGTTCTCTTCGGCGTAAGCCGCCATCGCTCCGTCGAGCATATCGAGGGTCTCCACGCCGATCTGCTGGACGTCGACCTCGGGGAAGACGTCTCGATCGGCGTCCAGCGCGTACTGTGCGAGGTTGACCGCGAGGTCGCCGATTCGCTCGAGGTCGGTGATGATTTTGAACGTTGCCGCAATGAACCGGAGGTCAGAGGCGACTGGTTGCTGGAGGGCGATGAGGTCGATGCACTCTGCCTCCAAATCGAGGTACATCTGATTCACCTCGTCGTCGCCGTCGATGACTTTTCGGGCGGTCGATCCGTCTTTCTGTTCGAGCGCGTCGAGTCCCTAGCGGAGGCGTTCGGCGACGATCTCGCTCATATAGAGCACATCGTCGCGGAGATCCGAGAGGGACTCCTGATATTCTCGCCTTGGCATATCTGACGGCACACGGGTTGGGGGTTTAATTGTGTCGTGCGATCCGCGACCGACGCGGGAGCGACCCGCCGAATCGACTTACCCGAACTTTCCAGTGATGTAGTCCTCGACGCGCTGGCTCTCCGGGTTCTCGAAGATCTTCTGGGTATCGTCGAACTCGACGAGTTCCCCGCCGGTGAGAAACACCGCCGTCCGATCGGAGATCCGCGCGGCCTGTTGCATATTGTGCGTGACAATGACGACCGTGTAGTCGCGGGCGAGTTCCTCGATGAGGTCCTCGATCTGGGAGGTCGCGACCGGATCGAGCGCCGAGGCGGGTTCGTCCATCAGCAGGACTTCCGGGTCGGGCGCGATCGCTCGGGCGATACAGAGTCGCTGCTGCTGCCCGCCGGAAAGCGCGAGCCCCGACTCGTGGAGTTGGTCTTTGACCTCGTCCCACAGTGCGGCCCGCTTGAGCGAGCGCTCGACGATCTCGTCGTAGTCGCCGCCTTTGTCCTGGATTTCGAGACCGTACGTGACGTTTTCGTAGATGCTCTTCGGAAACGGGTTCGGTTTCTGGAAGACCATTCCGACCCGTCGGCGAAGCGCCACGGGATCGACGTCCTCGTCGTAGACGTTCTTGCCCCGGAGGTAGAGATCGCCCGCGACCCGGGCGCTGTCGATGAGGTCATTCATCCGGTTGATGCACCGGAGGAACGTCGATTTCCCACATCCCGACGGCCCCACCATCGCGGTGACGCTCTGTTCGGGGATCTCCATCGTGATGTCAGACAGCGCCTGATCGTCGTTGTACCAGACGTTCACGCCTTCGGCGCGAACGACGGTCTCGCGCCGCCGGGACTCCTTCGAATCGTCGACGCTCTCCGAGATGTCGGTCTGGATCAACATATCGTCGTCGGTCGGGTCCGCCGAGTTGCTATCTCCTGCACTCTGTTCGGTCATTTCCTGTTCATTGGTGTTTGGTTGGCTCATTGGTATAAGAATCACCCCGTTCGCTCAAACCTGTTCCGAAGGACGATCGCAACCGAGTTCATCGCCAGCAGGACCGCCAGCAGGACCACGACACCGGCGGGCACCGCCTTCGTGTAGAAGTCCTCGCCGGCGAAGAGACTCGACCACGCGTACACCTGTAGCGGCATCGCGCTCACTTTCGATTCGAGCGCCGTCGGCAGGCTGAAGACGACGTTCGGCGCGGCGATCATAATGAGCGGTGCAGTCTCGCCGATCGCGCGGCCGAGCGCGAGGATCGTGCCGGTCAGGATGCCGGGAAACGCCTCCGGGAGGATCACGTTCTTGACCGTCTGCCAGCGCGTCGCTCCCATCCCGTAGGACGCCTGCCGCATATCCGAGGGGACCGAGCGGATCGCCTCGCGCGAGGAGATGATCACGATTGGGAGAATCAACAGCGCTAACGTCGCGCCGCCGACGATGACGGTCCCCGCGGCCTGCCCGAGATACGTCACGAAGACGCCCAGGCCGAGGAGGCCGTAGACGACAGACGGGACGCCGGCGAGGTTCGAGATGTTGACGTCGACGAAGCGAGTGAGCTTGTTGTCCGGCGCGTACTCCTCAAGATACACGGCCGCCCCGACGCCGATGGGGAACGACATCGCCGCAACCGTCGCCATCAGCAGAATCGAGCCGCCGATTGCGGGGTACAACCCAGCGTTTTCGGCGTTCCCGCTGTGTGCGCTGGTGAGGAACTGCCAGTCGACCCACGACTGCGGGCCGGCGAAGCCGAACGCCGAGGCGGCGGCCGCGCCACCGAGTGCGCCCGCCACGACGACCGCGGCGAACCCGATCCCCGCAGGGCGGCGTTCCTCGGTGAACGCTCCTTGCCAGAGGTAGGTCGTCGTCGGCAGTATGGCGACGGAGGTGACGACGACAGATGGGATCGGATTCAGGCCCATAAACGGGCCGATTACGGCGCTCCCGAGGGTGGCCGCGAGGGCACCTCCGGCGGCGTACAATCCGGTTCGAGCGTCGCGGACACCTGCGACGTACGACCCCACGGCGGCCGCGGCGACGCTCCCGAGGACGAGCCCGATCATCATCCAATCGACCGGAACCACAGGGATCGCCTGGACGGCCTTGGCGAGACTCGGGACGACCTGCGGAACGCCGATCGGGTTGCCGATCGGTCCCGGCAGGCCGAACAGTGCGAGGTAGAATGCGGACGTCGTCACTGCGAGTCGGATAGTGAAGCCGATGCGGTAGGAGTACCGGGTGAGCCCCACCGAAATCGCCGCTGGCACGGCGATAGCGATGGCGAAGGAGAGTGCCACCAGCGGCGGCACGATGTCGATGATGAGCAGGCCGACCCCGCCGCTGAACAGCAGCGAGACGATCAGCAGGCCGACGAGGAAGGCGCCGAAGGTGAACGCCTGAGGCTCCCGCCGGTAGATCGCCCACCCGACGAGAGTCGTCGGCACGATGAGCGTCATAAAGTACGTCAGATACCAGCCCGGATCGGCGGTCGTCGGCTGTAGCGCGTCGTTGGCGACGTAGACGAGCAGCGCCGCGAGAACGACGATCCCGAAGAGCGTCGCCGCCAAGATGAGATAGCGGAAGATGGTGCCTGCGGTTCGACTGACCTGTCCGAAGTCCTCGATTCGGGGGCTTTCAGTCGCCATCTTAGTACTCCTCCCGGTAGCGCTGGGCCACGAGATCGCTGATGATGTTCATTATGAGTGTGATCGCAAAGAGGACGAGACCGATCGCGAACAGGCTCCGGTAGGCCAGTCCGCCACCGGTGATGTCGCCGGTGAGCAGTTGCACCATCGCGGCGGTCATCGGTAGCGCGCCCTCGAGGTAAGAAGCCGGGTTGAGCGGATTGAGGAACTGCGCCCGCGACCCTGCGGCGACGGTGACCGCCATCGTCTCACCGATGGCGCGCGAGAGCGCGAGAATGAACGAGGAGAAGATCCCCGAGAGCGACGCCGGAACGACGACCCCCGTGGCGACGTCGAATTTCGTCGCGCCCATACCGTAGCCGGCCTGCCTGAGTTCGTCGGGGACGGCCGACATCGCGTCCTCCGAGATGGACGCGACCATCGGAATGATCATAATCCCAACGACGATGCTCGCCGACAGCATATTGAACGTCCCGATCTGTGGGATGATCGTGCTGAGCGCCGGCGTGATGTAAATCAACGCGAAGAATCCGTAGACGACGGTGGGGACGCCCGCGAGGATTTCGAGCGCGGGCTTGAGAACCGATCGGGCCTGGTTGCTCGCGTACTCGCTGAGATAGATCGCTGTCGCCACGCCCAGGGGGATCGCGATGACCGCCGACCCGATCGTGATCATCAGCGTCGAGGTCACCAGCGCGAGAACGCCGAACTGTTCGCTGTTGATCTGCCAGGTTGTGCCGGTGAGAAAATCCACGATGGACGCCGTCGGTCCGGTCACGCCCATCAGGGGTGCGGTGATCGTGAAGAACTTCGCTGCCTCCGTCACCAGCAGAATCACGATGCTGGCTGTGGTGACAATCGAGAGGCCGGCACACAGGAAAAAGAACGTGCGAGTCAGAAGTTCCCGCGGTGAGTTCTCGGTCTGCCGTGTGAGGTCGGCCGCTAACTCGTCTGTACTCATTGCATAGTGGGTTTTAGGCAGTATCAAAAAGCGCTTTGTTACCTGTTTCGGTCAGGCCGCGTCAGTTCGCTCCGGCTACCTCCTCGACACGTGACATCATCGTCGATTGCTCGTCGTCGCTGAGCGGCACGTATCCGACCTCGTCGGCCACGATCGAGCGATCGGTGGAGTTCTCGAGCCAGAAGCGCGCGAACTCGGCGATGTGGTTCTCCTGTAGCGCCGCCTTTTTCGGGTAGGTAAAGAGCGGGCGCGCGAGCGGGTTGTACTCGCCCGAAAGCGCGGTCGCGAGCGAGGGTTCGACGTAGTTGCCCGAGTCATTCTCGACCGGAACTGCCTGGACGGCGTCCTGGTTCTCGCTGAAGTACGCGAAGCCGAGGTAGCCCATCGCGTAGTCCGAGCCCTGCACGCCCTGGATGATCGTCCGGTCCTGCTCGGTCGGCGAGTAGTCCTGGCGGTGGCCCGGACCGTCTTCGCCGATGATTGCCTCGATGAAGTAATCGAACGTCCCGGAGGCTTCCGAAGGGCCGTAGAGTTCCAGGGGTTCGTCCGGCCAGTCGGGGTTGACGTCGGCCCAGGTTTCCGGTGGCGAGTCCGCGGACCAGATCTCTTTGAGTTGTTCGACGGTGAGACCGTCACCGATCCAGTCGTTGTTGTTGTTGACGACGACGGTCAGCGCGTCGGTCGCGACCTTCAGTTCGATCATCTCGATGTCGTTCTCGGAACACTGCTGCTTCTCTTCGGGCTTGATCGGACGCGAGGCGTTGTTGAAGTCCGTCTGACCCGTACAGAAGTAGTTCGCGAAGCCGCCGCCGGATCCCGTCGACTGGAGGCTGATGTCGACCCCTTCGTGCTGGGACTGGAAGCGCTCGGCCATCGCCGTCGCCAGCGGGAAAACCGTCGAAGAGCCTGCGATGTTGATGTCTCCCGACAGCGATCCGGATCCCCCATCGGAGCCGCCGTCGGTGGTGCTACCGGAACCGCCGTCGGATCCCTCTGTCGGCTCCGCGGTGGAATCGCCCCCGGAATTGCTTTGGGTGCAGCCAGCCAGGCCGGCAACGCCAAGCCCGCTCGAAACCGCAATGAACTTTCGGCGTGAGAAATTACGTGTTCCGTTATTATCGCACGTCATCACATCGAGGTACCCAGATACGGTATAAAAACCCTTCTAATATAACTATATAGAAAAAATATTCATACATATGGGTGTATCTGTCGATACGAACGGCTGACTGAGCGGCCGACGTCTCGGGGTTATGAACTCATATCACACGAATGCGGAACAAATAACTGACAGGCTCGAAAGCCGGCAAAATCGACTTTGAAGTCGTTTAGCACTATCCCACGAGCCTCACTCACGCGACTAACTATAGCGTCGGTTTCGTTCTCGTCTGCTCGTTTTATATGAGTGTATGATTTTATACCACACAAATATGTGACGGCAACACACGGTGTGGAACCGCTCCGGGTATGTCTACTATATATCTATAGGCAATTTTATATTGGGGGCCGCACAACGCCCGCGTATGGTCGAAACGCGGAAGGTGCAAGTCACCGGCGGGTCGACGTTTACCGTCTCAATTCCGAAAGAGTGGGCGACAGAAAACGACGTGTCGGCGGGGAGCGTCGTGGAGTTCTACCCGGAGGGGGATTCGCTGTTTCTCGCCCCCGCAAACGAGGAAGAACGCACGGAGGGGACCCTCGACGTAACCGACCTCGAGGGCGATGAACTCACGCGCGCCGTGATGACGATGTACGTCAGTGGCTTCGACATCATCAATCTCGAGAGTTCACGTATCACGACGAGTCAACGGCGGACGATCCGAGAGGCCACCCAGAGTCTCGTCGGTCTCGAGGTGCTGGAAGAGACGCGTGACAGCGTGGTCATCCGCGACCTGCTGGACTCTGCGGAACTGTCGATCCACACTGCGGTCCGTCGGATGCGACTCATCTCGCTCTCGATGCTCTCTGATGCCATAGACGGTCTCGCGGAACTCGACACTGATATGGCCCGCGACGTGATCCAGCGCGACGACGACGTCGACCGACTGTGGATGGTCGTCTCTCGCATCTTCCGCTCGACGCTCCGGACCCCGAAAGCGGCCGAAGAACTCGGCCTCGCCCGAGAGATGTGCTTCGATTATCAGTCCGCCGCCCGCCAACTCGAACGCGTCGCCGACCACGCGACGAAGATCGCCCACCTGACGCTGGAACTGGAGAAGCCCGTTCCCGAAGAAGTGGTCGACGCGCTCTATGAACTGCACGAGGAGGCCCGCGGGATCATCGACGACGGGATGGACGCGCTTCTCGCCGAAGACGGGGACGAATCGACACGGCTGGCGAACGACGCCCGCGAATCCGTTCAGATCATCGACGAACGCGCCCGCCAGATCGACGAACTGCTTCGGGACCTCGATCCCGCCCGCGCACAGGTGCTGGGCCTCATCGTCGATTCGATCTCTCGAAGCGGGGACTACGGCGGCAACATCGCTGAGACGGCGCTACAGAAGGCCGCGCCGACGCCGTAGCACGACGACGGCTGGACGGCTGTCGAAAACGAGGGAGAAACGCGAAAGCGGTCGTTACTCGTCGTCGACGAGAACGGCGTTGACCTGTCCGGTCTGTCCCGGACGGGACGTCACACGGGCCTCGCCTTCACTGGTCTCGATGATTGCGCCCTTCGTGATGATGTTCCGGCGCACGTAGTTGACGTTCGCGGGGTTCTCGATCACGTTCTCGATCGCCGCCTCGGTCGCCTCTCCGTTGATGGCGACCTGCGCGACGTTCGTCGAGAGCGCACGGACCTTTCGGTCGTCGCCGCGGGAGTCGATGATCCGGAAGCGTGGGTCCCCGACCGTCGTCTCGGCGGGCTGGCGACCCAACTGGTGGCGGGTCTTCTTGTGCGAGCGTCGGCGTCGGCCGCCGGTCCGCTTTCGCTTGGAGCGTCCTTGGTCCTGCATACGGGGATGGTGTCCGGGTGAGTACTTGAATCGCTCGAATCGGGAGCGATTTCGGGCTCGTGGACGCGGCTCCGTACCTGACAGAGTCACCACTCGAACACGCAAGTCCGTCGAAAAGGTAGCAGCCGTCCGGGAACAGCCCGGACGGCCGCTGCCGCCCTGAATTGGTCCCCGCTGACGCTTCGGCCCTCCAGACGAA
>NZ_JBDGQZ010000010.1:0-17044 GCF_042218505.1 Halobellus sp. | reverse complement strand
CACGGACTCTACGTGCTGACGATGCACCCACAGATAATGGGGTACAGCCATCGCATCGGACTGCTTGATTCCCTGATCGAAACCCTCGCCGAGTATCCGGAGGTAGAGTTTACGACCGTCGACGCGGTCTATGACCGCGTTTGGAATTCACTGCATAATTAGACGAGATCAGAGCCACCGTCGACGTTCACGACACTCCCCGTCATATAGGAACTGCCTTCCCCACAAAGGAAATGGATAACCCGGGCGACCTCGTCTGGGTCACCGAGACGGCCCGCTGGAAGGCGCTCGACGAAGGCCTCCAACTCCTCATCGGACCAGAGTTCCGAACCGGTGGTCAGCGGCGTATCGATGAGACCCGGTACGACGGAATTCACACGTACATCAGGCGCAAGCTGTTTCGCAAGCCCCTTCATTAGTCCGAGCACGCCGGCTTTCGAGGCCGAATAGTGGACGCCTGCGCTCGCACTCCCTCGTTGACCCGCCGTAGAAGAAACGTTCACAATCGCGCCATCACCACCTTCTATTTGGTTTTATAGATGGCCAGTATTGGGCGGCTAAGCCGCTCTCGTCTCTGGTATCTCGTCGTAGACGTCTTCTTCAGCTTCGGGCAGAGCAGGACGACATACTGACGTAGCGTGAACCGTTTTCGTGAGTAGCGTGTTGAGAATCGTGCCACAGCACGGCGGGCCACCACCATAGCACGTTCAACGAATTGGAGAAGTCGTAACTTTGGAAGACCGTCAATCGTGACCGAGGTTCCTCATTCGTCATATTTCCCAACAAGGGTTTCAACAGGGCCAATTAATCGAAACCACTGATTATGTGGGAGGCAGCGAGATACTCAGAGGCTAATAAACGAGCACGAAGGGAAGCTAGCGACAATATGACTGAAGCCTCTCCTACGTCTGATTACGAATCTGTGCGTTGACGACAGAGGTACCCTCGTCCTCGGAAATCGCCTCAATACGCGAATCTTCTCGAAGTGTTTCTGGGCGTTCTCCAAACTGGAACTCAAGAAACATCCCGGAGCTGGAAGCGTGACTCCGTCGCTCGAAATTAACAAGCGAATACGTCGTGAGCGGTTTCATCTTATCATTCGTCGCTGATTTCTGCGACAGTCTGTCGGTTCGGGAGCGCCGTCATCGCACCACGGCGAGTCGTCGACGCGGCCGCGACTGCGTTGGCAAACGCGAGGAGTTCGTCCGGGTCGTCGCCATCGACGAGTCCGGCGATGGCCCCTGCGGCGAACGCGTCGCCGGCACCGGTCGTATCGACAACGTCGTCGACGTCGTATCCGGCGTGGTGCCATTCACCGGCACCCCACGGCGCGCTCGCGTCAGTAATGAGGCGGGCGCCGGCGGACCCTTCAGTCAGGAGAATCGTGTCCGGTCCGGCTGAAAGAAGGGTCGCGGGGTCGGCCGCAAGCCCGGCGCCGTCTAGATCCTCTCGGGTCGTTTTGAGAACGCCCGTCACAGAGAGCATCCGTTCGATTGTCGGGGCCGGATCCGTCTCCCACAGTTCGGGGCGGACGTTCGGATCGAAGAAGACGCGGCAGTCTCGCTCCCGGGCCCGCTCGACGAGGTCGAACGTCGCCGACCGTGCGGGTTCGACAGTCAGCGTGACACCGCCTACGACGACCACCTCGACCGACTCGAGGACCTCGTCACTCACGACACACGTGTCCAGGTGTCTGTCCGCCGTGTCCGAGCGGTAGAAGGTGAACTCCCGGTCGGCGTCGGTGCCGTGTGAGACGAACGCCAGGGCCGTTTGGCAATCATCGACGCGGGTGACGAACCGGTCCGGGATTCCCTCGCGGTCGAGCACGTCCCCGAGATGCCTCCCGAAGGGATCGGTCGCGAGCGCAGTGCAGAACCACGGCGTCCGATCCAACCGGGCGAGACCGACCGCGACGTTGGCCGGCGCACCGCCCGCTCGTCGGGAGAAGGACGCCACGTCCGCCAGCGGTCCGGGTCGCTCCGGAATGAAATCGACCAGGGTCTCGCCCGCGACGAGAATTTCACGCGTCATACGACATCATACGCTAAAGGAAGGACGACGAAAATCAAAAAAATTCGGATCAGCGGCACTGGCTGCACGCCGACCAGCGGAGCGGCGCGGCACGGTCGCAGTCCACCATCTCGAATCCAGTGGCTCGGCGCTGTCGGACCTCTACACGTGAGACGTACACGAGGGGCACGAGCGGCCGTCGTCAGTAGACTTTTAGGAAGATACTCGGCTATGAGTAGTATGAAATCGCCAGGTAACTCGATCAGTGAGAAGCCCCGACGTCGGCGCGCGCGAGTGAGTTCAGCGAAGCAACGCGATACGTGCCGGTCCCGATGACCTCGGGTGGAGCGAGAGCAGGGCCGGACCGGTCCTGGTGGAAGGAGGCCGTCGTCTACCAGATTTACCCGCGGAGTTTCAACGACGCCGACGGCGACGGGATCGGTGACCTCCGGGGGATTACAGAGCGAGTGGATTATCTCGACGACCTGGGCGTCGACGTCGTCTGGCTCTGTCCGGTGTACGACTCCCCACAGGCGGACAACGGCTACGACGTGCGGGACTACCGCGCGATCGACCCCGAGTTCGGCACGATGACCCAGTGGGAGACGCTCCGTTCGGCGCTTCACGACCGTGACATCCGTCTGGTGATGGACCTCGTGGTCAATCACACGTCGTCGGAGCACGAGTGGTTCCAGCGATCGCGACGCGAGGAGGCGGAGTACGCGGGGTATTACCACTGGCACGACGGCGACCCCGACGACCCGCCGAACAACTGGCAGTCGTTCTTCGGCGGTCCGGCCTGGAGTTACGACGAAACCCGCGGGGAGTGGTATCTCCACCTCTTCCACGAGAACCAACCGGATCTGAACTGGCGGAACCCACGCGTCCGCGAGTCGATCACCGAAATGATCGAATGGTGGCTGGAGAAGGAGATCGACGGCTTCCGGATGGACGCAGTGAACCTCCTCTCGAAACCGGGAGGCTATCCCGACGGCGACCCCGACACCGACCTCGTTGGCGCGTCGCACTTCTTCAATGGGCCGCGACTGGAAGAGTACCTGCGAGAGATCGTCGAGACGCTGTCGGGATACGACGTGATGACCGTCGCCGAAATGTCGAACACCGACGTCGACACGGCAGCCGACTACCTCGGCGACGGGGTCGGTCTCGGGATGCTCTTCCAGTCGGCGCATCTGGAACTCGATACGGGCCCCGATGGCCTCTGGGATCCGAACGGTCCGGATGAGATCGACCTCCCGGCGTTCAAACGCGTCATCGGCCGCTGGCAGACCGGACTACAGAACCGGGGGTGGAACGCGGTGTTCCTCGGAAATCACGACCAGCCGCGGATCGTCTCTCGGTTCGGCGACGACGGAAAGGACCGTCGTGAGAGCGCGACGCTCCTGGCGACGTTTCTCCTGACGCTGAGCGGGACGCCGTACATCTACCAGGGTGACGAAATCGGGATGACGAACGAGGAGTTCGACGGTCTCGACGGGATCGACGACATCGGGACGATCGGCGCGGTTGAGGAACTCATCGATCGAGGGCGGATCGACGCTGTCGCGGAGGCCGAACATCTCATAAACTACTGGAGCCGGGACCACGCCCGGACGCCGATGCAGTGGTCCGACGATGCACACGCCGGCTTCACCGACGGAGAGCCGTGGTTCCCCGTCAACGACAACTACCGCGCGATCAACGTCGACCGCGAGCGGGGTCACGAGGACTCGATCTGGCAGTACTACCGACGGCTGATCGACCTCCGACACCGCCACGACATCCTCGTGTACGGCGAGTACGAACTGTACCTCCCGGACCACCCCGACATCTACGCCTACACCCGCACCCTCGAGGACGATCGGGCACTGGTCGTACTCAACTGGGCGGAAACCGCAACCGAAATTGAGGGCCCCCTCCCGGAGGCCGAATCGATGGATCTCGTGACGAGCAACTACGACGACACTGCCACGCCGCCACACGGGGCAGTCTTCCGACCTTACGAAGCGGCCGTCTACTGGGCCTAACGCCCGGTGATAGAGC
Source organism: Halobellus sp. (assembly GCF_042218505.1). Lineage (NCBI taxonomy): Archaea > Methanobacteriati > Methanobacteriota > Halobacteria > Halobacteriales > Haloferacaceae > Halobellus > Halobellus sp. The sequence goes on along the minus strand of NZ_JBDGQZ010000010.1, from coordinate 12,991 downwards.
GTTCACCGCAGATCGATATGCCGTCGCGCGCGAGAAAGGATCCGCAACGGGCCGCTCAGTCGTCGGCTTGAGCGCTGTCCTGTTCGACGTCGGCCTCGATGCTGGCTTCGGAGACGACGCCGTGGGAGATCGCATCGCCCGTTTCGTCGTCGAACAGGTGAATCCGTCCGCGGTCGAGGACGATTTCGACCTGTTCTTCCTCGCGGATGTCGGTCGCGGGGTCGACGCTCATCAGCAGTCCCTGCCGCTCTTCGAGGTCGCCCATCCCGTCGCCGTCGCCGCCGCCGGTGATCTCTTTCAGATAGACGAAGATCTCGTCGCCCATCGGTTCGAGAACGTCGGTTTCGACGGAAATCGGCTCGCCCGGATCTTGGGCCTCTGCGCTGTTGGCCGTGAGGTAGACGTCCTCGGGACGGATTCCCATCTCTACCCTGTCTCCGCGCGAAAGCCCGTCGAGGGCGGTTGTATCGAACGTCACCGAGTACCCCGGGGCGTCGAGCGTGCCGTCGCCGACGGTCGTGTCCACGAAGTTCATCGACGGCGAGCCGATGAACCCGGCGACGAACCGGTTGGCCGGCTCGTTGTAGCAGGTCAGCGGCGACGCGATCTGCTGGAGTTCGCCCTTGTTGAGCACCGCGATCCGATCGGACATCGTCATCGCCTCCGCCTGGTTGTGCGTGACGTAGATGATCGTCGTGTCCAGTTGTTTGTGGAGACGCTGCAGTTCCGTCCGCATATTCACCCGGAGCTTCGCGTCCAGGTTCGCCAGCGGCTCGTCCATCAGGAACACTTCCGGCTCCCGGACGATCGCCCGCGCGATGGCGACTCGCTGGCGTTGTCCACCGGACATCTCGTCGGGCATCCGTTCGAGCATCCCCTCGAGTCGGACGATCTCTGCGGCATCTTCGACCCGACGGTCCATCTCCTCCTGCGGGAAGTCTCGGAGACGGAGCCCGAAGGAGATGTTGTCGTACACGTCCATATGCGGGAACAGCGCGATGTTCTGGAACACCATCGCGATCCCTCGGTCCTTCGGGGGGAGGTTCGTCACCTCGCGGTCGCCGATCAACACCTGCCCCGACGTGGGTTTCGTGAGCCCCGCGACCGTTTCGAGAGTGGTCGACTTCCCACAGCCCGACGGTCCGACGAGCGTGATGAACTCGCCGTCCCTCAGGTCGAGGTTCATATTGTTCACTGCCAATACCTCATCGTACTGTTTTACGACGTCTTTGAGTTGTACTCGTGCCATAGTTACTCCTTGAGTGCTCCCTGCGTGAGCCCGCTGATGATCTTCTCCTGCGCGAAGACGACGAGTATCGCCACCGGAACGATGGCGACCAGACTCGCAGCCGCCTGGAGGTCGTACCGCGTCGTGTACTGCGTCTGGAACGCGAGGACGCCGTTGACCACCGGCGCCCACTCAGCGGCGTTGTTACCGGTCATCAGGAACGAGAAAAAGAACTCCGTGTACGTCGTGATGAACGTGAGAATGCCGGCCGTGGCCACACCGGGGGCCGACAGCGGCATAATCACCCGGAACAGCGCGCCGAGTCGGGTCGTTCCCTCTACTCTGGCGGCGTCTTCGAGACCGTCAGGTATCTGACTGTAGAACGTCGTCAGAATGAAGATCGCCAACGGCATCGTGAACGCGCTGAGCGGCGCGACGACCGCGCCGGGCGTCCCGTAGACCTCGACCGGAAGCCGGAGGATGCCCAGCATCGCGACCTGCTGGTTGAACGCCCGAAAGAGCGGGAGGAACAGCGTCGCGGGTGGGAAGAAACTGAGCACGAGAAGCGAGAACAGCAGCGGCGTCTTCCCGCGGAAGTTCAGCCGGCCGAAGGCGTAGCCCGCGAGACTCCCGACGATAAGCACGATGATCGTCACCGACGTGGCGTAGAACAGGCTGTTGAACATAAACCGGGCGAACGGGATCTGCTGGAAGATCACGATGAACGCCGAGAGGTCGATCTGGGTCGGGATCAGTGGAATGTTGGTCTGTCCCGGCGGCGCCATCGCGACCGCAAACAGCCAGTACAGCGGGAACAGCGACGTCGTCAGGAGCACGCCGCCGAGGAACACCGTCATCACCGTGTAGGCTTTCTCTGGGTTGCGGATCCAGTCGTCGGCCCACCGGCTGAGCCGCGAATCCGGCCGGCCATCGTCGCCACCGGCACCACCGCTCGCTTCGTCGAACGTTTCTGCGTCGTCGTGGTTGCGTGCGTCGATGCTCATACTATGCGAACCCCAGGCTCTGGTTGCTCCGTCTGATGAAGAGCAGGTAGATCGAGATGAATATCCCGACGACAATCGCGATGAGGACGCTCGTTGCCGCGGCCGATCCGTACAGCGATGCGGAGCCGAACATCAACTGGACGACCAGACAACTCATCGACGGCACAGTCGAACAGCCCACGCTGGTCGCCTCGATGATCCCGTAGACCCGGAGCGCACCCAGCGTCCGGAAGAGGATCGCGACCATCAACGCCGGGAAGACGAGCGGGAACGTGATGTATCGGAACCGCTGCCACCGGGACGCGCCCATCACGTCGGCCACGTCGTAGAGGTCCTGGTTGATGCTCTCCAGTCCCGCCAGGATCAACAGCGCCATAAACGCCGACGTCTTCCAGATGTCGGCCACTGTCACGATGACGAAGCCGTCGAACGTCGTGTTGAGCGGCAGACTGGAGAAAATCCCGAGATTCTGGAGCGGTTCGGTCAGGAGCCCGTACCCCGGCCGGAACATCAGGAAGAAGATCATCCCTTGGATGACGATCGGAATCGCCCACGGGATGATGATCAGCAACCGGACGAGTTTTCGGCCCTGGTAATCTCCCTGCATCAGCATCGCGTACAGGAAGCCGAGTATCGTCTCGCCCGCGACACTCAGCACGGCGAACAGAACCGTCATAAACAGCGCCTGTTGCAGAACTGGGACCTGGAACGACGGATCCAAGAAGGCTGCCGGCGCGAGCGCGTTACTGTTCGTGAGGAGCTGGATGTAGTTCGTCAGCCCGGCGAAATCCCCGAGACGGCCGCTCCCGGCGATGACGTCCTCGAAGAACGACATCCTGACCGCCGAGAGCAGGGGCCAGAAGGCGAACAACACCAGGATGAGAAACCCGGGTGCCAGCAGGAGGTACGCATACGCCTGCTCGCTGAGGTTCTCAGTCCACGTACTGACTCGTGTGAACACCCCGGTCTGTCGTGGTCGAGCCTCTTCAACTGCCACGGTGCACAACACCCCTGTTGCCAACAGCCAATTGCTGTGGAACTGGCATACTGGATATGCTATTAATATAGTTATTTAACATTATGGTTGTTTTGAATCTCTATTAAATGCAACGTGGTCTTGACGGCCTGCGCTGCGGGACTACCCGGACGCTTGCTCCTCGATTGCCGCAATCTGTTCTTGCATCGCTGCACCCGCCTCCTGCGGCGACTTCTCTTGGCGGAGCGCCGCGTTGACCTCGCTGGCGACAATCGACCGCTGGCTCGGCCACACCGAGGTGGTCGGTCGCGGAATCAGGTTCTGGGTCGAATACTGGAGCGCCTCGAAGTACGGCCCGTACGCATCACTCTCCTGAACGTAACTGTACAGCGAGGGCTTCGGCGGCATAAAGTTCGCCGCATCGAACTGATGCTTGAGGAAGGAATCACTCCACCAGGCCTTGATGACCTCCTTGGCGGACTCTTTGTTGTCGCTGAAGGGGTTCATCGAGAGGATCCAGCCACCCTGCGCGTGCCAGGAACCGTTCGGCCCCTTCGGGAGCGGCATCACGCCCATCTCCATATCGGTGCCCTCGAACGCGCTCGCACCGCCGCCGATGGCGTAGGTCCAGTTGCGCTGGGTGACCGCGTTACCGTTCTCGAAGATGCTTTTCGTGTCCGGTTCGATCCACCCGGCCACCTCCTGCGGTGAAACGGCCGTGATGTCGACCGGCGCGAGGCCCTCGCCGTGGATGATGTCGACCGCGGCTTCGATCCCGTCGATCGACTTCTCGTTCCCGATCGTGACCGGGCGATCGCCGACGGGCCCGAAGAGATTGTCCTGGCCGCCGAAGAAGGCGCCGCCCATACTCGTCAGGAACTCGTTGAACGTACAGCACGCCAACCCGACGTAGTTGTTACCTTGCCACACGTGGCCGTACTCTGCATTGCCGGCGCCGTGTGCCTCAGAGACCGCCTTCGTGAACTCGGTCCACGTCGGCGGATCGGTCTGCCAGGTGCTGAAGTCCGAGTCGTCGTAGCCGGCCGCTCGGAACAGGTCCTTCCGGTACTGGACGGTCGGATAGTCGGGGAAGGCAGGAATCGAGTACAGATCGCCGGTTTCGGGGTGTGTCCCCGTGTTGATCATCGACTGGACGCCCTCGTCTTTCACCTCCGAGATGAATTCGTCGGACATCTCCTTCTCCAGATTGACCAGGTCGCCGCGAACGATGAACGGGATCGTCCACCCGTTGTCCGTTAGGACGAGGTCGGGATCAGTCGACTCTGCGTCGATCGCCGTCCGGAGTTGCTGCTGTTTCCCGCCGCTCTGTTGCGGCGGACGAGTCATCTCGATCGTGATCGAGTCAGGGACCCCAGCCTCGTGGAGCGCCTGCGGCATCCCCTTGTCGATATACTGCGGTCCCGAGAAGACGGTGACCTTCCCACCGAGACCGCCACTGTCGCTCGATCCTGTCGTCGCGGCGTCGGTCTCACCGCCACCACCGCCGCCCCCCGAACACCCTGCTAGTCCAGCTGCGCCGATTGCACCGGCAGCCGCGATATATCGTCGTCGTGAAACGCCCTCATCAGTACTGTTGCCAGACATACGTAGCTGGTAAGAATTAATCATTAATATACCTAAGGGGATTTACAACAGGTGTTGTGACAATCCAACCGCGCGGACAATCGCCGGACAGCAGTGTGAACCTTCGAGTATGATACTGGGACGACTACTCCATAAAAAACCGATCGAATCGTCTCTGCTCAGTCTTTCCCCGGCGCAGGCCACCGTGGCGTGATCGGCGCCTCGATGCGTGACAGGTCTTCGTCACTCAACGAGACGTCGAGTGCGCCGACGTTCTCTTCGAGGTGATCGAGCGATCGTGGGCCGATTATCGGCGCGTCGACGACGTCTTTGTGCAGTAGCCACGCGATGCTCACTTGTGCAGGCGTCGCGTTCTTTGCCTCGGCGATAGCACGGATCTCGTCCAGTACCGCCCAGTTCTCGTCAGTGAACCGCTGCGCGGTGTACTCGTCGCTCGCCGCGCGTCCCGATTCGGGCTGCTCGTCGCGCGAGTATTTCCCCGTCAGGAACCCGCCGGCCAGGGGCGACCACGGGAGGACGCCCACTCCTTCAGCGGCACACGCGGGCAGGACGTTGGCCTCCTCGTGTCTATCGACCGCGTTGTACTCCGGTTGCATCGAGACGAACCGCTCGTGGTTCTCGACGTCGGCAGCGTACAGCGCCCGGGTGAACTTCCAGGCCGGCATCGTGCTCGCTCCGACGTAGCGGACGAGCCCCTCGTCCACGAGGTAATCGAGCGCGGAGAGGACTTCTTCGACGGGCGTGTTGTCGTCCCATCGGTGGATCTGATAGAGATCGATGTAGTCGGCCCCGAGTCGTTCGAGCGACGCCTTCGCCTGGTCGAGCACGTGTTTCCGCGAGAGCCCGCGGCTGTTCGGCCCGTCGCCCATCTGATGATACACCTTGGTGGCGATCACCAGTTCCGACCGGTCGTACTCCTCGATGGCCTGCCCGACGATTCTTTCGCTTTCGCCCTGTGAGTAGACGTTCGCCGTGTCGAGGAAGTTGATCCCGAGGTCCAGCGCGCGGTCGATGATCGCGCGCGAGCGCCCCTCGTCGTGGATCATCCACGGCTCTCCGGTCCCGAAGTTCATACACCCCAGCGCAAACCGCGACACGTCCATCCCGGTCTCGCCGAGATACGTGTACTCCATCTCGGTCATACCCGCGATACATCCACAGCCGTCAAAAAAACCACGCTCTATGTGAGCCACCCGGGGTTGTCTGAGTTCTCGACGACCGGTCCCGACCGACGGAACCTTGATTTCGGAGCCAGCACTACCTTAGAGATGTGAACTCGTCTGTCATCGACGGCCTCCGGCAACCCGAACACACGGGGGAGAACCGCTGTTGGCCGTGCACTGTAGTCAACGTCGGGATTCTCGGGGTCGTCGCCGGGGCGCTTGCGACCGTTTCTGCGGCGTTCGCCGTTCTCGCTGCGGCAGTCGGCCTGTTGGTCATCGGCGTTCGCGGCTATCTGATTCCGGGGACGCCGCGATTCGCCCCAGCGCTCGTGGCACGCATCCCGGGTGGGGAAGCGCTGTTTCACGACGCACCCGACCGCAGGAGCAACTCCCTGAGCAGTGATCAACCCGGTGCGGAACAGTCCGGCGCAGCCGACGATGAGGAAACGACGTCGACGGAGACCGAGCAGACCGACGACGGAGCGCTGGCCGAGGCCCCAGCGGCGGACGCGCTCCTCGAACGCCTCGACGACGCCGGGGTCCTCCGCGCCGGCGAGGAGACCGTCGCGCCGACCGCGTCCTTCGAAGAGCGGTGGCACGCAGAGATGGACGACCTCAGTGAGAAGGATACTGAGGTACTGGCTGATGTCGCGCTGGAGATCTCCCCCGCGACCGATTCGCGCGTCGTCCAGCAGGATGGTGAAACGTGGATCGCACTCTCGTCAGAGGCCGATCACGCGCTCGAAGAGACGTGGCTCACCCGCCCGATTGTCATCGCGGAAGTCGGCGGGACCCGCGCAGCCGAGGACTTCGTCGACAGCGAGTCCACGGCGTTCGCGGCAGCCCAGACCTGTCGGGTGTTCCTCGAAGCGTGCCCCGACTGCGGGACGACGCTCGAATACGGCAACGATGCGTCCTGCTGTGGCGGCTATCGCGGCCCCGATGGAGTTCCCTCGAAGACGCTCTTTTGTCCGTCGTGCGAAGCGCGAGTCTACACGTTCGAGTAAGCGCGGAGCGGGGGACGCCCACACACCGGGCCCGTCCTACAGTGACTGTTCGTACACCCGCGTCTCGTAAGGGCGAAGCTCCAGCGACTCGGTCGACTCGTCGACGACGTCCTCGTAATTACTCACGAGCAGCGAAGCGTCCGACTGCAGCATATCGAAGCTGTCGATGCGGTCCAGTTCGGAGAAGTTGATGACGACCACGGCCTGGGAGTCGTCCGTTGTCCGCGAGTAGACGTACAGTTGTTTGTCCTCAGGCAGATGGAGGTCGTAAGAGCCGTGAACGAGCGCCGGGGTGTCCCCGCGAACGTCGATCAGTTCCCGGTAGAACGAGCGGATCGAGGGCGACCGGTTCCGTTCGCGTTCGACGTTGACTTCGGGATAGTCGTCGTTGACGGCGATCCACGGCTCTCCGTCGGTGAAGCCGGCGTGCGGGGAGTCGTCCCACTGGACGGGCGTCCGCGAGTGATCGCGTGAGCGGTACTCGACGATTGGTCGGATCTCCTCGTAGTCCTCGATTACGCCGTCGGCGATCAGTTCCTCGACGTTCCGGATCGTGTCGACGTCGCGGACCGCATCGAGCGACTCGAAAGAACTGTTCGTCATCCCGATCTCCTCGCCCTGATAGAGGAAGGGCGTGCCGCGCAGAGTCAGGAGAATGGTCGCGAGCGCGGTGGCAGATTCGTATCGGTACGTCTCGTCGTTGCCGAACCGGGAGACACTTCGAGGCTGGTCGTGGTTCTCGAAAAAGAGCGTGTTCCACCCGTGACCGTCGAGGCCGCGCTGCCACTTGTCGAGGGTGGATTTGAGATCCCTGAGGTCCCACGGACTGACGTCCCAGCGACCCTCCTCGCCGAAGTCGAGCCGCAGATGTTCGAATGGGAAAACGAGGTCGAGCGGGCCATCACCGACGAATCGCCGCGCGGTTTCGAGGTCGAGTTGCGGCATCTCACCGACGGTAACGATGTCTCTCCCGTGGAAGACTTCCTCGTGCATCTCACCGAGGTACTCGTGGATTCGCGGGCCGTTGACGAAGTGCTCGCTGCCGACCCACTCGCCGTCGGGGGCCCCGTCAGGGAGTCCCTCGGCCTTCGAGAGCAGATTGACGACGTCCAGTCGGTAGCCATCGACGCCCTTGTCGAGCCACCAGTTCATCATCTCGAGCATCTCGCGACGGACGGCCGGATTTCGCCAGTTGAGGTCGGGTTGATGAACGTCGAAGAGGTGGAGATACCACGCGCCCCGCTTGCCGTCGTACTCCCAGGCGGAGCCACCGAAGGCGGATTCCCAGTTGTTCGGCGGGTCGTCGGGGTCGCCCTCGCGCCACACGTAGTAGTCACCGTACTCGCCGTCGGGATTCTCGCGCGAGCGCTGGAACCACTCGTGTTCTGAGGACGTGTGGTTCGCCACCATATCCATAATCAGCCGGATGTCGCGGTCGTGGAGGCCCGTCAGCAACTCGTCGAAGTCCGACATCGTCCCGAACCCGGAGTGGATCGATTGGTAGTCGCTGACGTCGTAGCCGTTGTCGTGCTGGGGAGACTCATACACCGGGCTGAGCCAGACGGCGTCGATGCCCAGGTCCGAGAGGTACTCCAGTTTATTTGTGATACCGGGGATGTCACCGATGCCATCACCGTCTGAGTCGTTGAAACTCCGGGGGTAGATCTGATAGACTACCGCCTCCTTCCACCAATTGTGTTCACTCATAGTTGGGATGAATCAGGACAGCGACAGTCTCACTGCGCGCGAACCGGCGGACAGGGATGCGCGGCCGAGCGAACGGGCGCGAGCCCCGACAGCCGGGACGACAGACAGCCATCGAGTCCTGACTGTTGGCACGGTGTTTCTGCTGTCCCATCTTAATTGTTATGAGAGATACTCGGTTTTGAATAAATATTCAAACCGGGCTACCACCCCGAGGGGTGGCATCCCAGACCGGGATGAATAAGTGAATTTACTACGGATACGGTTGTAACCCGAAAGAATGGCCAATGACAATATGAGTGATAATCAAAGCACTGAGAGCCGGGGACCGCCGCGGTGGACGCGGTCCCAGGCCGCACAGATCGAACGCACCGCCGATACCGTCGCCCCGGTCATCGAACCGCCTTCGGAGGATCCAGCCGCCGACCTCCACATCTGGGACACGTGGCTCCTCCGTGACCGCCACGGAGAGATCGCCGAAGTCGACGGCTGGCGAGTGCTCTTCTCGCTGACCGCTCCCGAAGAACTGCTGCCCGGAAAGCGCCACGACGTCGCCGAGATCCGCTTTTTTTACTCCCGAAACGGGACCGAGTGGCACGGAGGTGACGCGATCTTCGAGAGCGGTGCACTCGGCCAACGCCAGTGGGCGGGGTCTGCACTGTACGACAACGGCGACCTCTATCTCTACTACACCGCCGCCGGCGACGAGTCCGCCGACGAACTGAACTACACGCAGCGGATCGCCGTCGGGCACGGCGGCCGTTTCGAGGCCGACGAAGACGGCGTGTGGAGTGAGGGACCCTGGAATCACGAGGTCCTTCTCGAACCCGATGGGGAGTGGTACGAGAACGAGGACCAATCTCGAGGGATGATCTACACGTTCCGCGACCCGTGGTTCTTCGAGGATCCCGCGACGGGCGAGACAAACCTCTTATTTGAGGCGAACACGCCGGTCCCCCTCGATAGCGACTGGTGTGGCGGCGACGAGGCACAACAGGAGTTCAACGGAACCGTCGGTATCGCGCACTCGCCCGGTGGCGACCCACTCGAATGGGAACTCGAACCGCCGCTTCTGGGCGGCGTCTGCGTCAATCAGGAACTCGAACGCCCTCACGTGGTCTTCCACGACGACCGGTACTACCTGTTCGTCTCGAGTCATATGCACACCTTCGCGCCCGGCATTCACGGGTTCGACGGCCTCTACGGGTTCGTTGCCGACTCGCTGCGCGGCGAATACGAACCCCTGAACGGCTCCGGATTGGTCGTGACGAACCCCGGCAGCGTCCCCTTCCAGGCGTACTCGTGGATGGCGTTTCCGTACCGTGACGAGATCCTCGTACAGAGTTTCTACAACTACCGCGAGTACGACGGTGAATCGCTTGACGGCATCGCGGATCTCTCAGAGGACGAACAGCGACGCCGGTTCGGCGGTACCTTGAGCCCGACGCTCAGACTCGACGTCGACGATAGGTGGACGCGTATTCACGACATACTCGCGCACTGGCACATCCCCACTGACGAAGACGAACTCTCCGACTCCGACGAGTATCAACCCCCGGACGGAATCACGTCGGACAACGGTTACGTCGACCGTCTAGACACCCGAATGGATCGGCACCGGACCGAGGGCTACTCTCAGAGCGGTCACTGAGACTCCGTGTCGGCCGGAACCGACGCGGGTTGCGGTGCGGGCGTGATTACAGCGTCCAGATCCCAGACCTCGAACGCGGAGATCGACGCCCGGCCATCCTCCGCGGCCACCGATATGCCCGTGCTATCTGCATCGGGGTACACCCTGCTCGTCAGGCAGTGGCGATCGTTGGCGTACAGTTCGATCACCGATCCGTCGAGAAACGCTCGGAGAGACAGCGAGTCGTCGTACGGAGTCACCGGCATCCGCTGGGCGTCGGCCGCGCCAACTCCCTCGCGACTCGACGCCGACCGGTCGACCACCAGTTCGTTCTCGTGCGTGTATCGGATCGCCGTCCGCTCGTGGCGGTCGGCCGATTCGAACACCGAGAGTTCGAACGTCGAGGCGTCGTCCAGCGACACCTCCAGTTCAATCTCCAGGGTCCGACCGCCTTCATCGAGCGAGTGGCGAGTGCCCTCCAAGACCGCTGGAACCGCTGTGGGGTGTGCGTCCTGTCGGAGCCGATCGACTTCTTCGGCGGGCCGTTGCCGGAGCGTCCCGTCGTCGCCGAGCGAGAGGACTCGCGGGAGCGACAGCGCGCCCGACCATCCGGCGTTCCATTGCGCGCTCGCGTCGCGCGTCTCAGGAAGCCACCCCCAGGTCAGGTGTCGATCCCCGTCTGTGAGCGACTGCGGGGCGTAGAAGTCGCCGTGATCGAGGAGTCCGCGACACGCCACGTCGAACTTCCCGTCGTCGACCGTCCCGATGAAGTACACGACGTCTTCGTAGTTCGAGACGTGGAGCAGGGATCGATCGCCGAAGTCCAGCAACTCCGGACACTCCCAGACAGCACCGGGACCGTCCTCACCGATGAGTAACGGGCCCTCGTACTCCCACTCGCGGAGGTCTGAGGAGGCGTAGAGGAGCGCGGTCCCGCCCTGGTCGGTGATGCCGCTGCCGATGAGTTGATACCACGTCTCGCCGTCCTGCCAGATCGCGTGGTCGCGGAACTCGACTTCCCAGTGCTCCGTCGAGAGGAGATCGAGGCCCCACGGCGGTTCTTCGATGATGGGATTGCCCGGATCCTTGTCCCAGACCTGGAGGTCCGGATCGGTGCTCGTGGCGAGACACGGGAGTTGCCATCGGCCGTTGCCGCCCGTGTAGAGGACCGTCGGCGTCCCGTCGTCGCCGACCGCACACCCCGACCAACAGCCGTGGCGGTCGGGGCCGTCCGGTGACGGCGCGAGCGCAATCTGTTTATCGGTCCAGTGGAGCAGGTCGTCGCTTACGGCGTGCCCCCAGTGAATCGTGTTATGAAACGGTCCCGCCGGATTGTACTGATAGAAGAGGTGATAGCGGCCGTTCCAGCGGATCAGACCGTTCGGATCGTTCAGCCAATTCGCGGGCGGGGTGAAGTGATAGCGCGGCCGGGCGGGGTCGTCGGCGAACGCCTCCCGCAGCGCGGTCAACTGCTCAGCCGTCTTCGGTCGAGCGGGTTGCTCGCGGTCGTCGAGCGCCGACAGACACCCCGAGACCAGGTCCGAACGAGCCCCGACGACGGGCGGCTCAGCGGGTTCGTGGAACGAGAGGGGCGCACCGACGCCTAAGACGCCGCCGCCACGGTTCCAGGAGACGACTGTCATCTCGTTCGGCACCGCCTGCTCGCCGCGGACCGTCGATGCGAGTACCTCGCCCTCCGCGGGAACCACACTCTCGTAGTGGGCCGTGGGGACTGCCCCCCGGTCACACACGGGAATTCGAATCGAATCGAAGTCCGAGACGGCCGGGTGGTCGTCGTAGAGCGTCCGCCAGAGTACCCCCGTCGGCTCAGTGACGCTCTGGACACCCACCGCATCCGGCGGAACGGGATCGATTTCGGCCGCCTCGACGGCAGCCATCGCTCTGAGCGTGAGCAACAGTCCCCCGTCGTTCGCGAGAAACGCGTCGATGGCGTCCGTGAAACTGGGCGAGAGGAGACTCTCCTCGAACGGTGCATCGCGGTGCCACCACAACACATCACACGTACCGATCACCTCGCCGATTTCGTCGAGGGAGACCCGCATTGCGTCGATTGACTGCTCCTCCAGCCACGTCAGTGCCGCCTGCTGTTCCGCTGACAGCGTGCCGTCGCAGACAAATCCGACTCGCATCCCGTGGCCGATCATACCGAGGGTAATTCAGTCACGAGTGAAAATCGTACCGTCTCCAACTTCGGGGCCCCACCGGGGTCGTCACGGCCCCCATAACACAGCGCGTGAAACGGGTGTGGAGGCGGCTGACCACGCCGCAGTTCGACGGTTGTACGCCAATCGTTAAGCCAAACTGGACCATCGGCCAGGGTACGAAGCCGACCAGCGGATGGGCGTCGTCACTATCGGGCAGACGATGTTCGCCGTCTATAGCCTCATCGTATTTCTCGAATATCCGCTGCTTCCGTACCCCCCGCGGCGACGCTCGAACTACTGGAACACGGGAGCGCGATCCTCATCCTCGGCGGACTCATCACGTTCTTCGTCGCCTTGAGGCGGGGTTGAGCGATGTCGGATCCGAACCTCGAACTGGAATCTCGCCGAGTGATCTAGCAGCACGTCGCGGAGACGCCGGGTATCCACCTCCGGGCGCTCCTCGGGGAACTGAACTACGCTCAGGGGACGGTGCAGTATCAACTCCGCTG
>NZ_JBDGQZ010000029.1:0-17179 GCF_042218505.1 Halobellus sp. | reverse complement strand
CACGCTGAAGCTGATGGAGATTCCGTCGGGCGTCGACACCGTCGTGCTCAAGTACGCTACGTATATGGACACCTTCCGGTACGCCGGCGAGGAGACGCCCTTCCGCGTCACGACGGGCGACGGCGACAGCGACCTCGGCCTGATCGCAACCCACGGGAGAGAGAACGGAAACGAACACACCGCTGACGGCCAACCGTCGCGGTATCCAAACGACCCGTGCCCCGGAGACACCTGGGTAAAATACGAGTTCGACGACGACGGGACCGTCGTGGCCGAACTCGAGGAGGAAGAAGACGATGAGTGACACGACGATGGAGAGGCCGCGATGACACAGATACCGGGTGAGACCCCGTCCGGACGACGACTGCTCGCCCTCCTGTTCGTGTTCGCCCTCGTTGCGTCCGCGTCCGGCAGCGCGACGACCGCGCTGCTGTCGGATCGCGAGTCGGTTAGCGTCGGCCTCACCGTCGAGGCCGACCAGTCCGTCTCAGAGTTCCGCGTCCAGCCGCTGGAGACCTGCGAGGTGACCGAACATCCCGCCGCGTACGGCTCGCTCAGCCTCGCGGAGTGGTTCGATGTCGTGGGTGACGGCTGCGCGCAGGTCTCGGTGTGGATCTCGCAGTCGTGGGTCGACGGCGTCGACGTCGATCCCCACGAGGTCGTCATCGGCCACCGCGGCCCCGACGGCTGGACGTACTTGCAGACCGAAGTCAGGCGGGACGTCGGCGGTCACTACCTGGTCGAGGCGACGACCGACGGCTTCAGTCCGTTCGGGCTCTTCGTCCCGAACGCGTCGGTGGCGACCGACGCGAACGCGACGGCGGTCGACGGGACGGCACCGACCGCGACGGACCTCGCCGACGCGGACGGGCGCACGAGCGCCAACGGGACGAACGCGACGGCGGTCGCCGGCAACGAGAGCGCGACTGGCGGCGGAGCGACGGCCGCAAACGGCACGGTCGCGACTAACGGGACGGCCGACGGCGGAACGCCGGTACTCGTCGACGAGACGTCCGGCAACGAGTCGACCGGCAACGAATCGGTCGACGAGAAAGCGACCGGAACCGCCTCGATCGCGAACGCCTCCGGGGAAAAAGTCATCTCCTCCGAGCCAGCGGGCAACGAGTCCGCGACTGGCGGCGGAGCGACGGACGTGAACGGCAGCGAGACCGACGGTACTCGGGCGGACGGCGGTTCCGGCGGCGTCCCGACCGGCACGGCCGGGCCCGACGAGACAAGCGACGCAGGCGACAGCGGAGGCCAGACGACGCCGGAGGGGACGGCCACCACCGGGGACGCCTCGGGAGACGGCTCAGCGTCCAGCGACGTAGCCGACACGTCCGGTGACGGTTTGACGGCGGACCGCGGAACCGCCTCGGAGGGCGAATCCACCGAGTCGGGTCCTGCCATCGACCCCGGGTCGACTGACGGGACGACCGAGAGCGGCAGCGATGAGGCCGTATCGGACACCACCGAATCGTCTCCCGGCAGTGGGGTAGGCGGCGATACCGACCCCGCGGACGGGGACGATTCGGGTGGGGCCTGATGAGCACGCGCGACGGGGCGGACGGCATCTCCCGGAGTCGACTGCTGATGGTCGTCGCACTCGGGGTGGCACTGATGGGCGCGGGAGCGGGAGCGCTCTCGGAGAACACGCCGTTCGGCATCGGGCCGGACGGTGCGCTCTCGGACCCCCCGCAGCTCACCGTCGTCGCCGCCGACCCGATCGACGTCCGCACCGACGCCGGGGACGTGGGAACGGTGACGGGGTCGTTAGGCGGATCGCTCGTCGTCCGCGAGGACGTCGACCGGATCGAACTCGTCGTTCACTCCCGGCTCTCGGACGGCAGTTGGGTGGAGATCAACCGACTGACGATTGGTGCGGTCACCGCAGAGACGGTTGACCTCGGGACCACGGTCGGCGGGCCGGGGACGGTGTACCTCGACGCGGACCAGTCAGACGGGTTCGACGTGGCAGTACCCGGGTCGGTCGCAGTTCGACGTGGCGCGATCTCGGTGACGGCCCGACTGTTCGCCACAGATGGGACCGTGACATCGGTGGAGGCCGCCGACGAGTACGAGTTCGTCGTGGAGCGACCGGCGGCCCGGGTCGTCTCGTTCGGCTCGGGTAACGAACGCGGAACCCCGACCGTCGAGACGGGATTCGACGTCGATCAAGACCCCGTCGGAACGCCGTCCCGTGGCGACGCCGGCCCCTCGTTGTCGGCGCAGGCGACGGGCGGCGGGACGACCGGCGGCAGTGGTGGCGGCAGCATCTCCGACGCCGATAGCACCGACGGCGAACGCGAGGGCAGCACGGACGGGACCGAGGGCCCCGGCACCCCGACGACCGCGCTCTTCACCGCGGGCGGCGTGATGCCGGGGAGCAGCGGCAGTTCGGAGACGGTCTTCGGCCCTCCCAACCCCGAGCAGGATACCCTGCTGGTCACCGTGGGCGTCGTCGTTGACGACGAGAACGGGTTGACCGAGCCGGAGGCGGAAGTCGACGGCACCCCAACGGTCGGCGAGCTCTCCGCGAACGTGGACGTCCGCATCGTCATCGTCCACGAAAGCGGTGCGCGCCGCTACGTCGCGGGCGGTTCGAACGCGTTCGTCCCGCTAGCGTCTGTGAGCGAGGCCAGCGAGTCAGTCCCAGTCGGGGCCAACGAGACGGTCTCGATTGTCGTCGAATGGCGGATCGACGGCGCCGTCGGCAACGAGATCCAGGGCGACAGCACGACGCTGTCGGTCCACGGGCGGTTCACCTCCTGAGGAGACGGCGATTTCCCGATCTTCACCACTCGGCTAGTCGATTCAGCACCGATACCGTCCGCAACACCGAACCGGCGTCCCCGGGGCCATACACGAGTCCATCGCGCGAGCGCACGTGATCGAGAACCGACTGTGAGGCGTGCTCCGGCGCGGCGGCAATCCCGGCGTCAGCCGCGTCGGCCCACTCCATCACCCGGAGGTCGGACTTGCTATCACCCATCACCAACACGAACGGATCGTCGATACCGAGAACGTCCAGTGCTTCGGCTACACCGGTCGGTTTGTCCAGATCGAGCGAGCCGATTTCGGCTGCGTCGGCGTGGTAGTACGCCACGTCGATCCGGTCGAACCGTGCGGCCACCTCCGGGGGCACGTCGTCTGGATCGCAAGTGGGGCTGTCGTCTTCACCTTCCAGGACGGTGGCGATCTCGGGGTCCGCCGCAGCGTAGTACGCCCGTGCCCAGTCAGAGGATCTGTGCGGTTCGTCGCCCCGCTCCCGACTCTCGATCCCGACGTCGCCCACGCCTTCGACGCTCTCGACGACCGACTGTCCGAGGAGATCGATGAGGTGGACGAGTCCCTCGTCGATCACTTCGGCGGCGGCGTCGCTCCCCACGTCGAAGTTCGGCTTGAGCGTGACGTTGAACTCGTTGCCCTGCAGGTGCACGGAGCGTCTCAGTTCCGGCGCGGCGGCGGTGAGCGCTCGTGACCGAACCTGAGCGAATACGTCCTGGATCTCCTCATCGAGTCCCTCATAGAGCAGTCGCTTCGTGTTCGACCCGTGACCGGGTGTGAACACGCCGGTGCCGGCCTCGTAGACGATACTCAACGACCCGGAGTGGACCAGTTCGGTACCCAGTCCCTGGATCATAAACCCCTTGACGTTCTCGAGTGTCTGTCCCGTACAGATCACGATAGGGACGTCGGCCTCGTGGAACTCAGTCAGCAGATGTAGCGTCTCCCGTGGAATCTCGTTGTCCGTTCGACCCGCAGAGCGGAGGGTCTCGTCCACATCGAGGACGAGCGCGTTCACCGAGCGATCGTATTCGGCGTGGAGATCGAGCGCCGTGAACGTTTGCTCGCGCGTGGCGCGGGCAGCAATCTCGGCCATCGTCTCACCCACTGCAAACGACTCTCCGATTTCGCGTTTCCGGTCGTCGAGTTCGTCGCTGGCATCCTGCCAGTACCCGAGTGCGACTCGGGAATCGACAGGCGGAAACAGATCGACGAAGTTCTGTAGATCA
The DNA here is from genome assembly GCF_042218505.1 of Halobellus sp. Taxonomy (NCBI): domain Archaea; kingdom Methanobacteriati; phylum Methanobacteriota; class Halobacteria; order Halobacteriales; family Haloferacaceae; genus Halobellus; species Halobellus sp. The sequence continues at coordinate 13,163 of NZ_JBDGQZ010000029.1, read as the reverse complement.
TAGAGTGTGTCGGTCTCGTACTCCTCGTAGAGACGATATAGGAGATCGTAGCGGTCCATACGACTCACCACTCGCTCGCGAATAAAAACACCTGCCTTCGGGCGTCACGTGGAAAGAAACTCGGCTTTTGCATCTCAAATGGTCGCCGTACCGAGGGAAACGCTCAAACCGGATACAGTCGTATCTCGCAGTATGGCTGATTGGACCGACAGCATCGTCGGAGACCGGATGACTGTCGATCAGGAGTTCAACGACCGCGTCACGAATTCGCGCTTCAGTAGCCAGGAGTGGGGGCTCATTATGACGGCGACCGAGTTGGACATCGAACACGCTAGTGACCCCAACCGGGCGCGAATCGTCGCGGACACGGAGAAACTGCCGCAGATTATGCCCGAACTCGAGAACGTTCGCTCGCAAATGGCGCAGATGGGCGGCGGCCAGAGCGAGGACAGTTCCGACGGCGTGCTCGACTCGCTGAAGAACGTGCTCGGGCTCAGCAACGGGACGAGCGGAAACGACCAGGAGCGCATCGAGGCTGCCGAGCGACTGACCCAGGCGTATGCCGACGCGCTGCAGAGTCATCTCGAGTCCAGGGGGAAGTGGGAGCAGGTCCGGGTCGCATATCAAGAGTAGCTACGCCGCCGAGCGACCGGCCTGTCGAGTCGAGGTGATCGGCGGCGGCGAGGAGAACGCTTTCCTCCGGGGCAGTCGTCTCACCCAATATGACTGACGATAGCGACGAAGTTCGCGTCTTCGACGGCGTCCGACTCGAGCGCGTTCGCGAACACGTATGGGAGATTCCGCGCGGGGGCGATATGGGTGCCCCTGCCCGCATCTTTGCCAGCGAGCAGTTACTCGAACAGATTGCCGACGACAAGACCCTCCGGCAACTCCGCAACGCGACACATCTACCGGGAATCGTCGGCCGGGCCATCTGTATGCCCGACGGTCACCAGGGCTACGGCTTCCCGGTCGGTGGCGTCGGAGCGATGGACGCCGAAACCGGCTGTATCTCGCCGGGAGCGATCGGGTACGATATCAACTGCGGCGTCCGAATGATGCGGACCTCCCTCACCTACGACAACGTCGAAGGGCGCGAGGCCGAACTGGTCGACGCGCTGTTCGCGAACGTGCCCTCGGGGCTCGGCGGCGGCGGAATCGTCGAGGGCGACCGCGACACGGTCGAGGGGGTGTTAGCCCGCGGCGTCGACTGGGCGCTCGAACACGGCTACGCCGTCGAAGACGACATCGCACACTGCGAGGACGAGGGGATGCGACTTGACGCCGACCCTGATGCTATCTCACAGAAGGCCAAAGACCGGGGCAAAAACCAGATCGGGAGCCTGGGTTCGGGGAACCACTTCCTCGAAGTCCAGCGCGTGACCGACATCTACCGTCCCGAGGTGGCCGCGGAGTTCGGCTTAGAGCCGGAGCAGATCGTCGTACTTATTCACTGCGGCTCCCGCGGGCTGGGCCATCAGGTCTGTTCGGACTATCTGCGGCGGATCGAGCAAGAACACGGCGACCTGCTCGAAGGACTCCCAGATAAGGAGTTGGCGGCCGCGCCTGCCGGGTCCGAACTCGCCGACGAGTACTACGGCGCGATGTGCGCTGCGATCAACTTCGCGTGGGTCAATCGCCAACTCATTATGCACCGAACGCGGCAGGTTTTCGAGCGCGTCTTCAACCGCGACTGGCAAGCGATGGAGATGGAACTCCTCTACGACGTCGCGCACAACATCGGCAAGAAAGAGGTCCACGAGGTCGGCGTCGACGCCGATGGGCGACCCGTGCCGGTCGAGGAGGCGGTCGACCGGGAACAGCGGGAACTGTACGTCCACCGGAAGGGTGCGACCCGGGCGTTCCCCGCCGGCCGGCCGGAGGTCCCTGCGGCCTACCGCGACGTCGGACAACCGATCATCATCCCCGGCAGTATGGGTGCCGGCTCTTACGTGCTTCGCGGCGGCGAGCGCTCGATGGACCGCTCGTTCGGGTCGACCGCTCACGGCGCGGGGCGCACGATGAGCCGGACGCAGGCGAAAAACGAGTTCTGGGGCGAGACTGTACAGAACGAACTCCGCGACCAGCAGAAGATCTACGTGAAGGCCCAGTCGGGCGCGACGGTGGCTGAGGAAGCGCCGGGAGTGTACAAGGACGTCGACGAGGTCGTCCGCGTCTCCGACGAGCTGGGCATCGGCGACAAGGTGGCCCGCACGTACCCTGTCTGCAACATCAAGGGGTGACGCGACGAGTAGCAGTCGCTATCGCTGAGGCGAGCAGGCGGCGCGTGCCCTCAGACCGCGGCGGCGCGCCGCGCACCCGCCGTGACCGCCGCGGTCTCGGTTCATACCACGGGGGTCCTGGCCCCGGCTTCGTATATAAACTCTCGGCAGCCTGTGGACGGCATCAGCGACGCTCATTCGTGCATACAAACGACGAGTCGTTCGTCTTCGTGAACGACGCAGAACCGCCCTGATCCGCTCGCGTCGAAGGAGTGGGCGCGGCGTTCTGTGAGCAGGAGCCGCGAAAACGGGTCCTCACACGCCGGGCAGGCGACGCCGTCACGGTTCTCGTAGAGCGTCATATCGCCGTCGTCGCGGAGGAGTTTCATCCGATGGCGGACGACGTGCTGGTCGAATCGATCGGTCATCGCCCGGGAATGGCCGGCCTGTCGGCAAAGAGATTGTCGTCGGACGGAGGGTTCATTCCAGCCGCGACAGCCGGTCCTCGGCCGTCGCGAGCGCCGCCTCATCGTTCTCGACGAGGTTCGCGGCGATGTCGCGGGCTGCCCGAACGAGCGCTTCCGACTCCGAAAGCGGCACGTCGCCGTAGACGGCATTGACCCGTTTCACGTGCGTCTTGAGTGTCTCGTGGACGCGCTCTGCGGCCGGGTCGGGGTGATCGTCGAGCCACGTTCCGAGGTCGCTGCAGAAGTCTTCGATGATTTCGGCGTAGGCCAACCCGCGAGCGTCGGTCATCGACTCCGGGACGGCGTCGGGCGCCGGTCGTTCGTCGCTGTCTGCACCCCGAAGGAGTTCCAACACGTAGAGGTGCATCGTGTCGGTCGGCTTTCGGGTCCGATCGAAGACATCGACAGCGTGGAGCAACTCCGCGGCAGCCAGAATCGTGTCGTCCACCGTCCGGAGGTCGCCGCCGCTGACGAACCCCCGTTTCCGGATGTACTCCCGAAGTGTGGCTTTCAGATCGTCGGCGACGTCTCCGAGGTCAGACACCGAGTCGAGTTCGTTCCGGTGCGGTGTGAGGTCGAGTTCGACCGGGTTGTCGGTGTGGCGCTGTCGCTCTCCGGTACCGACGCTCCGGAGACTGCCGCAGTCCGGGCACGCCACCTCGCCGGTCTCGAAGTAGGACCATTCGTGCCCACAGTCCGTACACTGGCGACGACCACGGACGCGCATACGGGTCAGTCGGCGGCCAGCGAGAAAAACGCGTCGCGACGTGAGCATCACCCCCCGGACGGACCCTTACCCCAGCGAACCCACCGAGTTCGCCGTAGCCGACATACTTATATAGTGGACCCTGCAACGTGAGAATGACGCTTCGTCTGGAGGGCCGAAGCGTCAGCGGGGACCAATTCAGGGCGGCAAGCTTCCGCGTGGTTTTCACGCGGCTTGCTTTCCTTTTTGATCACTTACGAACGCAGAGTGCCAACTTTCTCATCGTTCAGCGCAGCATCATACATTTACTCACGCGACACAGTATCTACTGTCTACTCGCGAAATGCGGTATCAATCATCCACTCACGCAATGCAGTATCGGTCGTCTAACCTCTCAATCCAGTATCATTTATGGTAATCTTCCGTGATATTCCGGCCCAATTCCGGCCAAAGACATTTTGTAGCTGAGATAACAGATATTCTACACTGTACAGATAACTGCAAGGATATGTTACTATATTGTGGGTAATATAAGACGCCCCGTCTACGAGGAAGGGACCGTTAGAGTACACACCGGATGTCGATATGTTTATTTTGGAGAACACTAATGCTTACGTAGAGTGTACGGATGTACGACCTGACAGGATTCCAGCGCGACTTGCTGTACGTGATTGCCGGACTCGACGAACCGCACGGACTCGCGATAAAAGAAGAGTTAGAGGAGTACTACGAGAAAGAGATCCACCACGGGCGGCTCTATCCGAACCTCGACACGCTCGTCGAGAAGGGGCTCGTGGACAAAGGACAGCGGGACCGCCGAACGAACTACTACACGCTCACGCGACGCGGCCGCCGCGAGATCGCGGCTCGAAAGGACTGGGAAGGGACGTACATCAACGTCACCTTCGACGGAATCGACGACTGAGGGGGCGGGGCCCCGGCGATCACGCCTCCAGACGTCGCAGGCGTCTCGATTTCGTGAGGGGCGTTTCTCTCTATCACTTCGTTTCACCGCTTTCTCCACCGAGTCTTCGCCCCACAGACGTGAGTTCCTACTCGCGGTCGGCCACGTGCTCCCCGAACTCGAAACCTCCCACCTGCGACCGGTGGGCGTGTTCCTCTTCTGAAGCCAGTTCGCTCGGTTTCGACCCGTTCTCCGGTCCAGTAGCGAGGCCGCTCTTCCCGGATGACGCTGCCCGGGACTCCGCGTCTGCCTCCGAAGACCCGTCGGTAGCGACGGCCGGCCCCCCCGGGGGTGAGCGTCCCGTCTCCTGGCTCGTTGCGACGCCCGGGTCCACTGCGTACGGTACCAGCGGCTCGCGGTCGATCAGGATCGACAGCACGTGCTGCGAGAAGTTCGCGAGCAACACGAGGATGATCGGGCCGAGGAAGATCCCGTACCAGCCGAAGAGCAGTGGCCCCAGCGTGTACGCGATCATCACGGCACCGACGTGCAGCGTCCGACCCGACACGAACGGTCGGAGCACGAGGTCAGGAATCGTGTCCACGACGACGAACGAGACCGCGATGAAGACGGCGGTAAACCACAGCATCGACGGATCAGAGAGGTACGTCACCGCCCCGAGATACGCCGCAACGGGGACGTAGACGAGTTTCATCCCGACGATCGGGATCAGACTCGCCACGCCGGCGAGCAGTCCCACGAGCGCTGCAGCCGGGATGGCGATCCCGGGCGGCGCGAACACGTTCAACGTCGAGTACGATACCACGGCGATCGTTCCCGTCAGGACCGCGTTCAGGATGTTGCCGAAGAAGATACTCGTGAAGTCTTGATCCACGCCGCGCATAAACGCCTCGAGGACGCCGCGGTCGTCGCCGACCTTTCGCCGCACCCACTTCGTGAGTCGCCGGTCGTCCCGAAGGAGGTAGAAGGCGAACGCGATCATCGCAAAGAGGTGGACGAGTCCGACCCCGACGAACGCGAGGACGTTACCGGCCGAGGCGAGCGAAGAGACCACCTGCTCGATCTGACCGACTGTCAGCGTTCCGGGGTCGAACTGTAACACGGTCTCGATGTCCGTCAACTGAGTCAGTTGGCCCTCCGTGATCGGATAGCGCGAGAGGTCGAAGATGCCCTGGTTCGTCAGGCGAAGAAGTTCACTCACGGCCACTGCACCGGTGTAGGCGACCAGTCCGAGCGCGGGGAGCGCGAGGACGAACAGGGCGACTGCGGCCGCGAGACTCGGCGGCCGAACGCGTTGTTTGATCCGACGGTAGATCGGCCGCGTCGCGTAGTAGATGAAAATACCAAACACGAACGTCCCGATGAACGAGTAGACGATGTACGCCAGCGCGAGTCCGAGCGCGAGTCCCACGGCCCACCACGAGGCGCGGGATCGGTTCAGTTCGGACGCCGACATATCGAACGAGGGGCCGCGACGCAATAAAAGTCTACCGCGGTGTCGCCGTCGATGTGTTCTCCGCCGCAGCGCCGGTACTCGTCTCCGATTCCGTCGCTCCGCTCGTCGTCTCTATCGAACACGCGAGTGCCGTCGAGACCACGCGAGCGCGAACGCTTCCATCGGGCCGGACGGCGACGTGGGTCGCGGAGTCGTTGCAGTCGACGAAGTCCCGTCGGACACCGAGCGTTCGTCCCTCGCTAGCCGACGGCATCACCTCGAACACGTAATCGGCACGGCGGTAGATCTCGATGAGTAACGATCCGTAGGCGGGAAACGTTTGTTCGACGTCGACGAAGACCTCGTTTTGGTTCACGTCACGCAGGGTGAGACGGATCGATCGCTGGTCCGCGTCGTCGTTCCAGACGGCGATCTGGTGGTGTCGATCCGACGCAGACTCGCCCACTTGCTTCGTGGCGAACGGGTCCCCGGCATCGAACTGCGAGAGACTGCCGTAGCCTGTTGGGGGGAGTTGATCGGCGGTCGTTTCGTTTCTTGATGTTTCGCTACCGGCCGAGGCCAGGCAGCCGGACAGGGACCCGGCGAAGAGGGCAGGGAGGGCAGCGAGAAGATCGCGGCGACGCATCAACCGGGGCTACGAAACGGGGTATCATACCGATTGGGATAGGTCGAACGCGTGTTTCAGTTATCGTTCCGCGCCGATCAGGTCCAGTCGTCGATCCCGGTCTGCACAATCGACGATTCGATCCGCTCGAAACCGCGCTCGACTTCGTCGGCGGCGACCCCCCACTCTTCGGAGACGTATGCGCGCGCCGCCTCCATATCCGGAGAAACCGTCGTCTCGAAATCGTACTCGTCGGTGACGGGTGGATCGAGAAACAGTTCCCGGACTCGGTCGGCGTTCGCAATGTAGTCGTCCCGCGCATCGAGGACAGTCCACAGATCTCCGTGTTCGTGGACGGCCGACAGCGCTGTTTTCGGCCCGACGCCAGGGATCCCTTCGTTGAAGTCCGTGCCGCACAGGATCGCGACGTCGACGAGCTGTTCGCGCGTCAGGTCGAGATCTTCGAGCGTCGCCTCCAGATCCATCAGTTCGGGATTGCCCTTCGAGGTGAGTTGACGGAGCGTGTACGGTGCGCCGAACAACAACGTGTCGTAGTCCTCGCTGCCGACGTAGTCGACGTCGCCGCGGATCGCCATCTGTGACGCCTGCGCCTCCCCCTCGGCCGGTGCTTCGACGACCGGCACGTCGAGGCGTTCGAGGAGGCCGCGGGTGGTTTCGTGGATCACGTCTGTCAGTCGCTGGGTCCGCGCTTCGAGGCGAGCGGCTGCGACGTCGTCGCCGCGCTCCTCGGCGGCCTCCTGCTGTTCTTCGGCACGCTCACGGGCCTCTCGCCGTGCTGCGACCTCGTCGTCTTTGAGTTCGGTCACGCCGCCGTCGAAGACGAACACCGGCGTGAGTTCGTGCTCGAAGAACTTCGGGAGCCCCTGTACGACCCCGATGAGGTTTGCGACTTCCTCGCCTGCCTCGGTCGTGTACGCCTCCTCGTGGGTGAACTTGACCGTCGTCGTGAGATACCGGTACAGCCAGTTGTGTGCATCGACAGCGACGACGCTCCCGCCGAATTCGTCGAACGGCACGTCCGAGAGGGCCGCCAGACTCCGCAGATCTGCGTTTCCCATCGTCGAACTCTCGGTGGCCCGACGGCTTAATCGTCCGGATCTGACGGCCGGTGAGGACCGGTGCGTTCCGGCGTGTCGGCGTCGGTTCGCGCGGCCAGAAACGATTCCTCCGGTTCGCCCAGGTTACGCTCGCGGTAGAGACGCAACCCATCGCGGTAGCGCTCTTTGGATCGGTCCCGAGTCGCGGCTTCCGTCGGCTCAGCAGGTCGCCCCAGGACGAGTTCCGCGACGCCGCTCTCGCGCCCGGTCCATCCGAACCCCGCCTTGTACATCGCTTCGTACGCGAACGGGTTGTTGACGGCGATCCGGAGTCGTTCGTACCCCCGTTGTGCCGCCTTCGGAGCCAAGAACGTCGCCAGTCGGGGGCCGAGGCCCTCACCTCTCGCGTCGGCCCGAACGGTGATGTAGCGATACCACAGTGTATCGCCGTCCGTGCGGTCTTCGTTGAACGCGAGCGCGGCGACGATGTCGTCCTCGAACTCGTCGGCATCGACTTCCGTGGGCGTCTCCAGTGACTCGTCGGTCCCGTATTCACCGTCGTTGCGAACGACTGCCTTCCCCGTATTCGACATCACGAACTTCCCGGCGTAGGCGAACCGTCGGAAGTCGAGCCTGAGGGTCGGCCCGGTCGGCGGCCACCCGAGGACGGCGAACTCCATCACCGATTGAAGGGCACGAATCGGAAAGAGTGCATCGGTCCGACAGCTCCTTGTGCGCCGCTGCTGTACGTGTCGTATGTCCGCCTCTCGATTCGGCCGAGGCGACGTCGATTTCTTCGACCGGATCGCCCGCCTCTACGACACCGCGATGCCGCCGGTGCGGGCCAGGCCGCTCGCGGACGCGTTCGCCTTCGCGAAGCGGTCGATCGACCGCGTCGTCGATCTGGCCGGCGGGACGGGACGCGCCTCTCGGGGGCTCGCCAGAGTCGGGTACGACCCGATCGTTCTCGACGTCTCGGCCGGAATGCTTTCGCGAGCCCGCGACGCCGGGCACGAAACCGTTCGCGGCGACGCAGAGCGAGTGCCGTTCGGCGACGACACGATCGACGCTACCGTCGTCGTCGACGCGCTCCACCATCTTCCGGATCCGCAGTCGGGGCTCGAAGCGGCCGCTCGCATCGTCCGGCCCGGGGGCGTCGTCGCAATCCAGGAGTTTCACCCCCGCGGAATCCGGGGGCGCGCACTCGTCGCCGCCGAAGCCGCCGTGGGGTTCGATTCGACGTTCTGGACCCCGGAGGAACTCTGTGTCTCGCTCTCGGCGGCCGGCCTCGAGGCCCGCATCGTCAAAGAGGGGTTCGATTACGTCGTTGTCGGTCGCGTTCCGACAGCCGAATCGCCCGCGTGAGCGACCCATTCCGAGAGAACCTTTAGGGAGCGTTCAAATGGTTGCGTATGGCAACCACGGAGGAGTCGTTCCTCGCGCGACGCATCGACGGCGCGGCCGCCCCCCTGGCCGTAGTCGATCTGCTCGCCCTCGCGGCCGTGCTGACGTTCGGTGTAGTTAATCACAACGGCGTTGCGTACCTCTCGACCGATCCAGCCGGCTGGCTGTTGACGCTCACGCCGTTTTTTGTCGGCTGGGCGGTCGCGGGTCCGCTGGTCGGGGCGTACTCTGCTGGCGCGGCCGAGTCCGCGAAAGCAGCGGTCCCCCTCGCGATCCGCGCGTGGATCCCGGGCGCGATCATCGGGTTTGCGCTCCGGGCGTCCCCGGTGTTTTCGGGTGGCTTTCAGCCCTCTTTCGGCGTCGTGGTGTTTCTGACGGGCGGTCTCGCGCTCGTCCTCGCCCGCTGGCTCTTCTTCAAGATCGTCGGGTAGCGCGACCGTCGGCCCGACTACAGCTCCTGTCGTTTCTCACAGACGCCTCGACAGGACAAACCCGATTGTCGCGGCCGTCAGCGCGAACCCCGCGAGCAGAATAAAAAGCACGGCAGGCGTCGCATACGTGAGGACCGTGCCGGCGATCGCTCCACCGAGCGCTCCGACTCCGAAGACGCCCAGGTAGGTGTAGCCGTAAGACAGGCCGCGCGTCCCCGATGGCGAGTACTCTGCGACAGTCGCCTGATAGAGGGGCTGGACGAGAAAGAGGGCAGCCCCGAGGACGCCCCCGACGACGAGGAGGGGTCCAACCCCCGCGTTCGCTGCCGGCAGGAAGACCACCGCCAGAACCGCGAGCGCTCCGAACCCGCCGGCCAGTCCGTACTCGACCGGGATCCGATCAGTCAGCTTCCCGCCGAGGTACTGTCCGAAGACGCCGACAATCAACAGGCCGGAGTAGAAGTACCGCTCGGGGTTCAGCGCACGTGACGACGCGGGATCGACGCCGAGTGCGTCCGTGACCACCGCGGGCAGCAGCGACGTGAGCGGGATCGGATCGAACCCGGGGAACGACTCGAGGAGGTCCGGTAGGAACGTGAGAACGCCCCGGTAGTAGAGTCCCGAGGACATCACGACGACGAAAACGAGGGCGAACGCCCCAACAAAGAGCCGCCGGGACTCGGAGACGAACTCCGCCAGCGAGGAGACGCTGCTCGTTCGCGAACCGCCGCTGTCGGCCTCTGTCGGTCCGCCGTCGGGGACTGCAGCCGTCTCATCGAACGACGCTCGCAGCGCGTACGCACCGGCCACGAGCGCCGGTATCGCGAGAACCATCGCAACGATAGACCACTCGACGAATAGCAGCAGGGTCGCGGTCAAAAGCGGCCCGAGACCGGTGCCGACGTTGCCGGCGATGCCGTGGTACGCGAACCCAGACCCTCGTTCTTCGACGCCCTTCGAGATCAGCGTCAACCCTGCCGGGTGGTACACGCTGGCGGCCGCGCCCCACAGCAACAACGCCACGGTCACGACGAGCAGGTTCGGCGAGAGCCCGAGAAGGACGAACGACCCGGCCATCCCGAACAGACACACGATGATGAGCCGCGAGGACCCGACTCGATCGACTAGAACGCCGCCGGGTAGCGCTCCCACGCCGAACAGCCCGTAGCCCGCCGTCACGACGATGCCGAGCGTCGCGGCCGTCACCTCGAACTCAGCGAGACCGGCCGACAGCACGTCGAACTGAGCCAACCAGATCGAGACGAAGATCGGGATCGACAGTTCGTAGGTGTGGACCATCCCGTGGGCGAGGCTGACCAGCCCGACGATTGCCCGGTCGTTCGAGTTCACGTCCCACAATCCGACCAGACATCAATTTAACGCTCCGATCCTCTCGACTCGGGAGCGATGACGCCGCGTGTCACGAGATTTTCGGTTCCTCGTGATCTGCCAGCGAAATTTAGCGATAGCGCGCTTCTCACACCCATTCGCCGATCTGTTCTTGATAGAGGCTCTATTGTGAAATCTCTGCATAAGTTATGAGGAACCACAAAGACACTGACTGCGAACTCACCGGTGGCCAACCAGAAAAATTTATATCCCCCATCCACGTAGTATGTAATATACTATGACCGGATACTACGACTACGTTCTCGGCCTCATCCCGCTGGCACTGTTCGGACTGACTGCTGGCCTCGTCCAGACGAGTCTCTCGCTCACGCAGGCGGTCCCCATCGCCGCGGCAGTCGCTGCGGGCATCGTGGGCCACGCGATGTTCGTCCGTGCACCCGTGACCCGCAGTTCCCTCTCGAATTTCGACGGCGTCGAGTCGCGCCAGAATTCGAGCCCCCAGAGCGCCGACTGAACGCGGCCGTTCGAGCCCTCCGGTCTCCTTCCTAACGCTGCAGTCCATCGATTCGTTTCATTCGATCGCCGCATTTCCCGCACGTTCTTACCGTTGGCCGTCGAACCGGCGGGTATGACAGAAACGCTGTTTCTCTCCGGTTCCGAGGTTGACGGCCTCGCGACGCCCGCCGAGTTCGTCGATGCCGTCCGTGACGCCTACCGCCAGCGTGGAGAGGGTGCGCCCGCCGAACCCCGGGCAAAACTCAACAACGCCCAGCCCCCGGGCTTTTTCACCGCTTACGCCGCGGTACTCCCCGACACGGGGGCAATGGGCGGCTATATGTACTCCGCGGGGTTCGGTGCCGAGGACGCCTGGTTTATGACGCCGCTCTTCGATGCGGAGTCGGGTGAGCCGATTGCGCTCTTGGACGGCGCGAGTATGAACCCCTACAAGACCGGTGCAACGGGCGCCGTTGGGGCCGACGCGCTCGCTAGACAAGACGCCTCCTCGGTCGCGATTATCGGGAGCGGTCCGCAGGCGAAGGGCCAACTCCGTGCATTATCGACTGTCCGCGACATCGAGACTGTGTGGGTGTACTCCCCGACGAAAGCACACCGCGAAGGCTTCGTCGGCAAGATGGACCGACGCCTCGACGCGAGCGTCGCGGCCGTCGCCTCCGCCGCGGCCGCCGTCGAGGGCGCCGACATTATCGTCACCGCGACGAACGCGAGCGACCCCGTGTTCGACGGCGAGACACTCGATCCCGGGACGCACGTCACTGCGATGGGCCAGTACAGTCCCGAGAAGCGCGAACTCGACGATGCCACCATCGAGCAGGCGAAATACGTGCCCGACCTCCGCGAGCGGGCCTCTCAGGATGCCGGATCGTTCCTCCACGCGCAGGAGGCCGGCGTGATCGACGAGGCGGACATCCACGCCGAACTTGGCGACGTCGTGGCCGGTAACGCCCCCGGCCGCGAGTCCGCGGAGGAAATCACGGTCTTCGATAGCGGGGGCACGGGCATCGAGACCGTCGCCGGCGCGTATCTGCTCTACGAGAAGGCCGTCGAGGAGGATCTGGGCACGACGATCGACGTTGCGCCCGCGAGCGAGGCGCTCACCGGCGACTGACCTGGGAAAACGCCGTCGCCACGATGCCGAGCAATCGTGTGTACGCTCTCACGACCGTCGGACTGGGAGCCCTGCTGCTGGCTCACGCGGCCGTGACGTGGCCGCCGCTCGCGACTGTCGCCCTGTTCGGCGGTGGTGCGGTCGTCGCGTTCGTCGCCGAAGCCATCGCCGTCGAACTGGATTGGCTCCAACACCACATCGGCCCGAAGATCGCCGGTGTGCCGATCTACATCCTGTTCGGCTGGACGGGCGTCGTTTACCTGGTGTTCCGGATTGCCCTGCTCGTTACTGACGGCTGGACGGCCGTCGCGACGGCCGGAGGGATCGCGACGACTTACGACCTCCTGACCGACCAGATCGGCGTCGAGAACGGCCACTGGACGTATCGAGACTCGCTCCCCGGGCCACGCTATCGCGGCGTTCCGTGGTGGAACTTCGTCGGCTGGTTCGTCATCAGTTGCCTCACGTCGGCGCTGGCGCTTCCGTTCCTCTGACTCGGGTTTTGTTGCGCTCGTTCTTCGGTAGACTGGCGGAACCAGGAGCATTAGTGCCTCTGGCCGGGCAGAAACGGATATGCACGAAGACCGTCCTGCCTTCGGCCAGAGGCTAGCGGAACTTGCTGAACTGGGCGTCAACGTGTTCCGCTAGATTACCGAAGAGCGTCGATGCCACTCCCGGGCCGGCGTGTCGAAGGACTGCGTCCGTAGGCACTCATACGGAGATGATGTGGATACGGGTGCAAAGGCAGAATACCAGCACTCGGTGGTATGCCGAGCTACCGGACCCAAACTCCATTCGACAGGTGGAGCAGGCCGAGTGCCTCGGAGTTTGACCCCGAGGTGGTTCACCTCATTCGCGTTATAGGCTGAACAGGCGCAATACCACGGCCTTCAGGCCGTGGATACGCGCCGTC
>NZ_JBDGQZ010000063.1:0-18326 GCF_042218505.1 Halobellus sp. | reverse complement strand
ACTCGCCGCCGAAGAGGATGTAGTTGTTCTTTTCGAGGTCCGGGAACGCGGTCAAGATCGGCTCCCAGAACCGCTCGGCGATTCCCTCGACGCCGCGGCAGTCGTCGAGTGGTGCCGGCCCGCGCAAGACGGCGTCGTCGTGGTAGTACTCGGAGACGAGCGCCTCGGCCGTCTCCGGTGTCGCCTCGTGGATGGTTTGTGAGAGCGCGTGGACGCGCTCTTTGTCACTGGTAGCAGACATTGGTAATATCCAACACGCGAGTGATTCGTTCGGGGGTACCTAAATCATACGTTCGGGCGACAACGGTCCCGCCGCATCGACGGTATATATTTATATGCCGACCGAATTGATCCACTATGGCCGACAGTTCACCCGTCGTCAGAGAACTCGACATCGCCGACACCGTCTACGATATCACCTGGCAGACCGCAGACGAGGGGCCCGAGATCACACAGGGGGAACGTCACCGGACGTACTTCTACGATCTCGACGGCGACATCCCGACGCTCGTCGACACCTGCTTTCAGAACCGCGTGGAGTTCCTCTTCAAGGGAATCGAAGAGATCGGTGTCGAACCGGAACGGCTGATCATTACCCACCGGCACCTCGATCACGTCGGGGCGTTCGACGAGGTGGTCGAACGATACGGCTTGGAGACGTGGGTGCCCGAAGAAGACAACGTCGTCGAACTCGACGACTACGGTATCGACATCCAGACCAAACCTGATCACCTCTTCGGAGACGGTGAGGAGATCGGCCGGTTCGAGACGGTGCACGTACCGGGACACTCACCCGGAAACTCGGTCCTCATCGACGAGGCGGCCGGGATCGCCCATTGCGCGGATACGGTCAGCGGGTCTGATCGCCGTGGACTCCCGCCGGGCTATCTGTTGCATCCTCCGCAGGCGACCCACACGAATCAACCGCCCGAGGCGGCTGTGGCCGCCGAGAAGAACCTCGAGAAACTCCTCGAGTATGACTTCGAGGTCGCCATCCTCAACCACGGAACGCCCGTCTTCGAGAACGCCTCCGAGAAGCTGAAAAGATACGTCAACTTCGAGGCGAACTTCGCGGACGAGGGGCGTTCGATCCACGCCAACGACCGGAAGACGATCGACGCCGCCGAACTCTACAGCCGCCTCGACGAGCAATAAACAGTCTCAATCGCCGCCGACTCGATCTTCCAATTCCTGCTCGAACATCTTTACGACCGCACCGACGTCCTCCTCACCAAAGCCCTCGTCGCTGGCTCGGGTGTAAAGCCGGTGGACCAACCCACCCATCACCATCGGGAAGTCCTCGTCATCGGCCATATCGACCGCCAGTCCGACGTCTTTCCGTGCGAAGTCGACGCTGAACCCGGCCTCGAAGTCCCGTTCGAGCACGCGCGGCATCCGGCTCTCGAACGCGACCGACGTGGCACTCGCGTTGCCGAGGATGTCCCAGAGGCGTTCGCCGTCGATCCCATAGCGTGCGCCGAGCGCGACGGTCTCCATCGCCAGCAGCAGATTCCCCATCGACATCGTGTTGTTCAATAGCTTCATCGCGTGGCCGGATCCCGACGACCCAGCATAGTGGAGTTCCGCACAGAGTGCAGACAGCACGTCCTGAGCCGGTTCGGACTCGAAGACCGCCTCGTCGCCGCCGACGAGACCGGTTAGCGTGCCCTCTCGGGAGTTCTCTGGCCCCCCTGTGATCGGCGCGTCAAGGATGTCCGCGGGGGTCTCGGCAACGGCGTCGGCAACGACTTCTGTCGTCGGTGGCGCGATCGTGCTCATCTCCAGGAATATCGTCTCGACGGCCTCGTGTGCGAGGCCATCGTCGCCCGTGTACGTCGCTTCGACGATCTCCGAATTCGGGAGGCTCGTGATCGTCACGTCGGCCTGACGGGCCACGTCGCGGGCGCTCTCGGCGGTAGTTCCGCCGTATTCTGCGAACGCCTCGCGGGCCGTCGGCTGGATGTCGTAGCCATAAACCTCGAACCCCTCGTCTAGCAGGTGCTTCGCCATATTGCCGCCCATCTTGCCGAGTCCGACGACTCCGGCTGTCGTGTCGACCATACGCGAGAATCTGCCCTGCCGGTATTATATTTAACGACTACACACAGTGACCACGGGGAGAGAGTGAGAGTCCCGAGATCAATCGAAATTGTGATAGACCGATTTGATCTGCGTGTACTTCATCGCGCCATACTTGCCGTCCTCGCCACCGATTCCTGACTCGTTCCAGCCGATGTGGTGGCCCTGTTGGGCGCCACCGCTCCCGTTGATGAACGTCTCGCCGAATTCGAGGTCCTCCGCGATGCGCATTGCATCGCGATAGCTCTCCGTGAACACGTACGATGAGAGTCCATACCGGGAGTCATTAGCGAACTCGACAGCCTGGTCGACGGATGCGACTTCCACGACCGGCGCGACGGGGCCGAACACCTCCTCGTGAATCACGTCCATATCTTGATCAACATCGGTGAGGACCGTTGGCTGGATCCAGAAGCCCGTCTCTGCGGGCGCTTCGTCAACACCGGCTCCGCCGGCGGCTACGGTGGCACCCTGTTCAACCGCGTGCCGGATCGCGTTGTTCGTTTTCTCCAGCTCATCGGCACTCACCTGGGGACCCATATCGGGATCGTCGCGCGGGTCACCGATTTCGACCGCTCGCATCGCCTCAGTGAACCGCTCTTCGAACTCCTCACGGACATCCTCGTGAACGTATATCCGCTCGACACATGTACAGACCTGTCCGGCGTTGATCGTGCGCGAAGCGACGATATTCTCGACGGCAGTCTCTATATCAGCGTCCGCAGCGACGATGGCTGGCGCCTTCCCCCCAAGCTCGAGAGAGACACGAGTGAGGTCGTCGGCCGCGTTACGCATAATGGCTTTACCAGTGTCGACGTTCCCCGTCATCGTAACATAATCGACCTCGTCGTCCGATACGAGGCCGGCGCCGACAGCGCCCCCGCCTGGGACAATGTTCAGGACGCCCGACGGGAGATTGACCTCCTTGTGGATGAGATCCATCAGTTCAAGCGTCGTCACCGGGGTGAGTTCGCTCGGCTTGATGACCGTGGTGTTGCCCGTAACAATCGCGGGGGCAAACTTTCGTACGAACACCGAAACAGGGAAATTCCAAGGGATAATTCCTGCGACGACGCCGTAGGGCTTCCTGAGGAGGTTGATCGATTGTCGGGGTTCGCTGCCGGGGACGACGTCGCCCTCAATGCGGCGGTCCCACTCCGACATATACCGGGCGATGTCGGCTGAGGCTTCGATCTCGTACTCTGCGACCGACCGCGTCTTCCCCTGCTCTCGGACGAGCGTGTCTGCGAGCGACTCGACATTGTCCTCCAGGAGGTCGGCGATCTCTCTGACCAGGTCGCCGCGCTCTTTCGCCGGCCGTCGCTCCCACTCCGGTTGGGCCGCCCGGGCCGCGGCCGTCGCCCGGTGGACCTCGGCTTCCGTCGCCGACAGCACGGAGACGAACGCTTCTTCGGTGGTCGGATCGACGACCGGAATCCGGTCGTCGCTGTCGGATGCGTGCCACTCGCCGTCGATATAGAGAGGCGTCTTGCCAGGATCTACCGTCATACCAACTCCTCTTCGGGTCGCAATGGTAAATGTTTGCCCTCGAAGCGACCCGAAGCGAGCGCGAGGGTATCAACGGTTTCGTCCGACGGTATAAAGACAGTATCAGATATCCGCTGTGACGGCCTTGAATCCGACGAGCCGTCCGATGAGCAACACCAATACCAAGACGAGGAGGATCTGGACGGTCGCCGTCGCGGCCACGAGGGGCGACGAGTCGAACTGCAGGAACAGGAAGATGCGAACGGGCAGCGTCGTCGTGCTCCCGCCCGAGAGGAACAGGGCGATGACGGAGTCAGTAAAGGAGAGGATGAACGCCAGCAGGAAGCCGGAGACCACGCCGCTCCGCATCAGTGGGAGCGTGACCTTCCGGAAAGCCTGAAACTGGTTCGCTCCAAGGTTCCGGGCCGCCTCTTCGAGCTCGGTGTCGATCGATTGGAGGGCCGTCATCGCCGTCAGGAAGGTGTAAGGAATCGTGATCACGATGTGTCCACCCGCGATCTGGAGGAACGCGGGGAGCCTGCTGATGATGCCCGCATTGTACACGACCATCAGCGCCAGGGCGATGATGGCCGGCGGGAAGATCAGCGGCAAGAGGAAGTACATCACGACCTCGTTCTCGAACGGAAGGTCACGTCGTACAACGCCGTACGCGGCCAGAATGCCGAGGATCGTCGAGATGACGCCCACAGCGATCGCGATCGGGAGGCTGACGAAGAAGAACGCATCGAAGAACTGGCTCTGGAGGAAGGCTTCGTACCATCGAAGCGAGAACCCCTGCGGCGGGAACGTCTGGTAGTCCGTCGACGTGAACGAGACCGCGACGACGATCACGACGGGCAAGACGAGCACGGCAAGGCTCAGCGCCAGCAGCGTGTAGTAGACCGCGTTGCCTGCGACGAGACTCGGCGTCGACAGCGACCGCGACTCCGACGACCCAGTCGGCAGCGCTCCGGCGAGCGTACTCAGAAGGCTCATTGTGAGGCCCCCATCCGGCCCTTGATGAGGCTGAAGTACACGTAGACCAGCGCCGTGGTCGCGAGCGTCAGGACCGTTCCGACTGCGCTCGCGAAGGGCCAGTTAGTCGAGTTGACCGCGTGCGTGTACACGAGGAGCCCCATCGTGAGATCCGTTCGTCCGCCCATCAGCGCGGGCGTCACGATGGAGTTCATCGTAAGCACGAACACGAAGATCGTCCCTGTAATGAGTCCCGGGAGGCTGAGCGGGAGCGTCACCTTGAGGAAGGCCTCGAGCCGGTTCGCGCCCAGGTTCCGCGCGGCCGGGATCAGTGAATCGTCCAAATCCTCGATCGCGGAGTACACGGGGAGGACTACGAGCGGGAGGTAGACCCCCACCAGACCGATCGTGACCGACGTGGTGTTCCCCAGCAGATTGAGCTGCATCCCGAAGGCAGCCGTGAGGAAATCGTTGATGACGCCATTGGTCGCAAACAGGACGATCCAGCCGTACACGCGGACGACCGTTCCGATCATCAGGGGGAGGAAGACCGAAAACAGCGCGAGCTGCCTTCGGATCGGTGTGGTCCGGGCGATGAAGTACCCCAGCGGATATCCGAACAGGATGCAGACCACGGAGACGATCACCGAGAGCTTGACCGTATAGGTCAGGACCGATCGGTAGAAGGGATCGAACAGCAGCGACTGGTAGTGGTTCAGGGTGAACTGCCAGCGGATGATCTTGGTCGCGCTGTACTCGAAGAAACCGATGGAAACCGTGTACGCGAACGGGAGGAGCAGGAAGACCAGGAGGTAGGCTGCCGGCGGGGCCAGCGGCAGGTACTCGTCGGCCTCTTCGGAGAGGAGACGATACGACGTCTTCGTCTGATCGTACACGCGATTGATCGAACTCAGCATATCAGGCGTCCCCCTTCCCGATGAGGTCGTAGTCTGTGAACCTGACGGAGACGACGTCGCCCTCGTCGTGTTTGGGCGCACCGAGCTTGGTGACGAGGAACTCCGTCCCCTCGATGTCGACGTTGTACTCGGTGACCGACCCCAGGTGGACCGTACTCACGACGGTTCCGTCGTAGGCGTCGTCTTGGCTGTCCTCCCCGTCCAGTGTGATGTCTTCGGGGCGGATGTAGAGTAGTTCCGACGCTGGGTCTGCGGGCGGGTCGTCGAGCGGAAGCGAAAAGACGTCGTTCTGGAAGGCCGCCCGTCCGTTCTCCCGGACCACGTCCCCGGAGATGAAGTTCGAGTCGCCGACGAAGTTTGCGACGAACTCCGACTGGGGGCTCTGATACAGTTCCGAAGGCGGCGCGTAGCGGATCTTCTCGCCCTCGTGCAGAACGAGGACGCGGTCCGACAGCGTGAGCGCCTCTCGCTGGTTGTGGGTGACATAGATAGACGTGATCTCCAGCCGATCGTGGAGGTCTGCGATCTCTCGGCGCATCTGCTCGCGGAGCTGTCTGTCGAGGTCCGACAGTGGTTCGTCGTAGAGGAGCAGGTCCGGTTCGAGTACGAGCACGCGCGCCAGGGCAACCCGCTGCTGCTCGCCACCGCTGAGGTTCTGGATACTTCGGTCTTCGTAGCCAGGGAGGGAGACGACCTCCAGAATGTCGGAGACACGCTCTTTCAGTTCGTCCTCCGAGAGGTTCTCACGGTGACGCAGCCCGAACGCGACGTTGTCGAAGACCGACATATGGGGGAAGAGCGCGAGCCGCTGGAACACGAGCCCCATATTCCGGTCTTCCGGCGGAAGCCCGATCATATCGTCCCCTGCGACGACGATCTGTCCATCGTCGGGCTCGACGAACCCCGCGATCGACTTCAGCATCGTCGTCTTTCCGGATCCCGACGGTCCAAGGATCGAGACGAACTCGCCCTCTACGACGTCGATCGACACGTCATCTACCGCGACGACATCGTCGTACGTCTTCCGCAGGTCCAATAAATCTACGAATGCCATTGATTGTTCTATGAGACAATTAGAAATCAAGTATTTAAATCTTCCTCATTTTTGTGGCCGGAATGAGGTGTATTCAACTGTCGTAAAGTTTCGTGTCCGAATGGACATCGATCGTCGACGGAGTCCGAGAATCGACAATTACTGCTCAACAAACGTAATGAATAGCCGGGCAGACAACCCGGCGGAGGTGGGTGACAGGGTCGGCGGATGTCGGGAGCCCTTCCTGGAAGATCAGCGCGCGATGATCTTCCGCCACTTCGAGGCCACTTGCGGCTTGATCTCTTGGACCTTGACCCAGTCGATGCCCATATTGAACCGCGAGATCTGTTCGTCGGTGAGGACCATCGTGGGGTGTTTCTGCTTGGCCTCCTCGGAGATGTACTCGTAGGACTTCGGCGTGGCCGGCGGATAGCCGAAGGCCTCCGCGAAGTTGGCCTGGACCTTGGGATCGTACGCCCCTTGGAGGAACTTAACGGCCGTCTGTTTCTGGGCCTCGGGCACGTGTTTGGTCATCGGATAGCCCCAGTAGTCCATCACGGAACCGCCCTTCGGGATGGAAAAGCCCATATCGAAGCCCTGGTTGTTCCGCAACTGGTCGACGCGAGCAGACAGCCAGGGCGCGGCGTAGATCTCGCCGTTCTTCCAGAACTGCATCGCCTGGTCGGTCGACGACGTGACCTTCGGGTCTGTGACCTCGACGAACTCGCGGAGCCAGTCGAGTCCGGGCTGGATGTTGTCGAGGGTGCCGCCCATCACTTGGTTGATCGCGAAGAAGTACTTCGAGCCGGCCTGGTCCCACGCCCCGATACTGACTTTCCCCTTGAGCGCGGGGTCGATCAGGTCGTTCCACGTCTTGAGTGTGAGGTCGAGCTTGTCCTTCCGCCAGGCGAGACCACGCGGGAAAACCGTCGTCCCCCCCATATATCTATTCTTGTACGCGTCCGCGACGTTGTCCATATTGTCGACGAGGTCCATCTGGTTGGCCACCGCGCCGCGCTTGCCGAGTACCTGGGCTCGCATCCCGTCGAGTTCGACGAGGTTGTATTGCGGACTCTTGGGCGACTGTTTCAGAGCTGAAACGTACTGTTCCGACGGCACAGCGGAAAACTCCAGTTTGTGCTCTTCTTCCCACGTCATCTTTCCATTCCGAAACGGATCGTAGAACGCGTTCGCGCGGGCGTCGCCCCAGCTACCGCCCGTGCCCGCCAGGGTGACCTTGACGTTCTTTTGTCCGCTGGTGGTGTTCCCGCTGGTCGTGCCACCGGTGGTGCCTCCAGACGTTCCGCCGCTCGTCTTTGTGTTGCTCCCCCCGCCACCGGAACATCCCGCGAGAGCCGTCGCTACGGCACCGGTACCGAGTGATTTCACTACTTTTCTGCGAGTCAGTGGGCTGCCATCATTTCCCATAGTCGTTCACCGGGTGCATAATAGTTAAAATTAACTGTTATTGTCGGGACACTGACGCCGACCACCACTCCCGTGTTAGCGCGTAGGAGGGCTCTCGGAGTCCTCTTCGGCATCGCGATCCTCGGAGGTACACGCCCACTCCATCGCGGCATTGTCGTAGTTCGACCACTCTTCGGTGTACTGCCACCGGCCGTCAACCTTCTCGATCAGGCAGTTGTAGATGCTGAGATTGTTCTCACGCGTGAGTTCTTTCCCTGTCGGGGGACCGAACTGGCTGTGTCCGGTGTTTTTGCCGATCATATAGCTGGGCATACTCGTCTTGTAGCCGTTTTCCTCATTTCCTTCCCAGAGGACGTCAAGAATCTTGATTTTGATCCCAGGGAATGCGGACTGCCAGTTGAGCGTGTGTTCGATGATTTCGTCGGTGCCCTCGACTTCGTTGCCGTTGGCGGCGTGGATGACGCAGTCGTCGTCGTAGTAGTACTCGATTCGGCCGGGCATCTGGAGGTCCCAGATTTCGTAGGTTGACCGAATAATCCACGCTTCGACATCGAGTCCTCCGTCGTCAAGAATGAACTCCTCGTAGTCGATCGGTTCGTCCTGGTAGAGTTTTTCTTCTGACATTTGTACAGTCTCGCCGATGCTATAGAGGGCAGGTTCCTCCATACATTCTGGCACAATCTAATCCTAAATAAAATATGTGATGCCTGATATCGACCACGAGAGAAATCTAGTGCAATGTGTGCAACAATATTGGACAAAAAGCGGTTTCATCGATAGGGTGAGAAAGGCTCTTATTCCCCTATATCGAAATGTGTGGTATGCCAAAGCGACACAACGTGCTCAAGTCGGCGGATAAGCTGTTTGTTATACTTGAACATCTGAAATCGAACGGCGCTAAGACTGTCACGGAACTCTCGAACGAGCTAGATATCCCGAAGAGCACGGTGCAGGTGTATCTGAACACGCTGTACGACAACCAGTTCGTCGCCAAGAGCAACGGGGGCTACGAGATCGGGCTGCGGTTCCTCGAGTTCGGGATGTACTCGCTGTGGAACGAACCGATCTTCCCGCAGGTCAAATCAAAAGTAGAAGAACTGGCCGACTCAACCGGAGAACTGGCCGCCTGCTTCGTCGAAGAGCAGTGCGAGGCCATCTACGTCTACGGAACTGAAGGCGAGCGATCGATCCGGACTGATCTCTCTGTCGGCGATCGGTCGCCGCTCCACTGCACGGCGAGCGGAAAGGCCATCCTGGCCCATCTGCCTGAAGACCGGATCCAGTGGATCGTCGAAGAGCGCGGACTCGAAGCGAAGACCGAAAACACAATAACCGATCCGGACGAGCTATTGGACGAACTTGCCGAGATTCGGGACCGCGGGTATGCGATCTCCAATCAAGAGTCAGTCGAGGGAATGCGAGCAGTCGCCGCACCGGTCCTGCTCGACAGCACCGTCGCAGGTTCGGTCAGCCTCGCTGGGCCAGCGAACCGTTTCGTCGGCGAGCGCTTCGAGGAGGAGATTCCGGAGACGGTCACAGGCGCCGCCAACGAACTTGAACTCAAACTTACGTACTCCCAAAGTGGCATCTAGCGATAGACCGTGAGGAACGAAAATAACGAATGTACATATGTTATATTTAGTAAAATCGCTCTACTGTCCAATCGGGCCAGTGGAAACAGTAAGTAACAGTCGTACATCTGTTACCCGTATCGATAAAGCGGACAAATAATTATTTTATATTTGTTCAACAATAGTAAACAACTGCTGTATGGAGCTACTCTGGCGATGTTATGCGATAAGTTGGCACAATAGAGGTGTTCAGGGATGGTTGATTCCGTGGTTACCAGTGCCTAAGTGTTGAACAGGAGCGAGTGCCATACTAGCATAAGAACGTGAATACTGTTTATTATAGTTGAATCGAATCGCAACCAAAATCTTATAGTAGTCCGATTAGTTCGACTTCGTATGGCAAACAAAAGCCTACAGTCTGCTTTAGAGGTAGCTGAATGCCCAGTAGAGATGCTGCGGCAGGCAGGGGGCCGATGGACGTGGCCCCGCGAAGTCGCACGCGAGTACACTAATTGGATGGACGAACTCCGGGCGACCCGTGAAACGTGCGTCCTCGCAGACCTCTCTCACCACCAGATGGACCAGGTCATCGAGGGCCCCGACGCCTTCGACGTCCTGAATCATCTCTCGACCAACAGCTTCGACGGGTTCGACGTCGGGAAGGCCAAGCAGGCGATTATGTGCAACCCGGACGGCTACTTCATCGGCGATGGCGTCCTTCAGCGCATCGGCGAGGAAAAGTTCGTGATGAGCGGCAAGGTCCCGGCCGCACACTGGGTAGCCTACAACATCGAGACCGGCGGCTACGACGTCGAGCAGACGATATACCCCAAGTCATCGAAGAACCCTGACGACCCGTATTTCTTCACTTACCAGGTCCAAGGCCCTAACGCGTTGGATGTGATGCAGGAGCTTGTCGACGACGACCTCACCGACATCCCGTTCTTCAACTTCAAGCGAATCACCATCGCGGGCGAAGAAGTCCGCGCCCTGCGCCACGGGATGGCCGGCGAGGTCGGTTTCGAACTGCAGGGTTCCTACGAGCATAGCGACCTGATCAAGGACGTCATACTTGAAGCTGGCGCCGACTACGGGATCAAGCGGCTGGGCACCCGAGCGTACGAGCCCCTTAGCGTCAAACTCGGCTGGGTCACCACCCACGTCCCTGCGATCTACACCGGTGCTGAAATGCGGGAGTACCGCGAATGGCTCGATGCCGACAGCTACGAGGGCACCTACTCGATCGGGGGGAGCTACTCTGCCGAAGAGATCAGCGGCTATTACGTGAGTCCGATCGACCTCGGCTACGACCATATGGTCACCTTCGATCACGACTTCGTGGGGAAAGAGGCGCTCAAAGCCGAGGTAACCAATCCTGAACGGACCCGCGTCACACTCGTGTGGGACGATGAGGACGCGGCTGGCCTCTTCGCGTCGTTGTTCCAAGACGAGCGGCTGCCGCACAAGATCTTCGATCTGCCCCGCGACCGCTGGGGCGCACACCACGACGAGGTCCTCTCCGATGGCGATGTCGTCGGCATTTCGAAAAGCTTCGCGTACTCCTACAGCGATCGCCAGATGATTTCAATCTGTTCGATCGACACGGAGTACAGCGAGCCCGGCACCGAGGTCACGCTGGTCTGGGGCGAAAAGAACGGCGAGTCGCCGAACCCGACCGTCGAATCGCACACGCAGACGGAGATCTCGGCGACGGTCCAGCCGAGCCCGTACCTCGAAGACTCCCGATAACATCCAGGTGCGTCGACGAGTCCGCCGTCGGCCTCACCGGGATGATATCTGAAAAAAACTTTTATTTATATCAGTTCTGTGGATAATACTATGGTAAACAGTGCCACGCCTGTCACTCGACGGGCCGTTCTCAAAACCGGGGGCGCGACCGCGGTGAGTGCCACAGCACTCGCCGGGTGTTCGACGACTTCCTCGACGGGCGGCAGCTCGAAGGGACCGATACTCATCGGGGCGACAATCCCCAAGACTGGCCCGCTCTCTTCGACGGGGCGATCGATGCTGCGAGGATACAAGATCGGAATCGACTACATCAACAGCAACGGCGGAATCGACGGCCGCGAGGTGAAACTGATAATCAAAGACGACGAGGGCGACCCGAAAAAGACGCGTTCGAAGCTCCAACAGATCGTCTCGAACAACGATGTCGCATTGCTGTGGGGGAGCTTCTCCAGTCTGCTCGTCACCGCGGGGAGCGCCTTCGCCGAGAACCAGGAACTCCCGTTCCTCGGAAGCACCTTCGCCTATATGAAGCCACACGAGCAGAAGAACTACGAGTGGACGTTCGCGCCGTTCCCGAAGAGTCGGGACATCGCGCGAAACACCAAACTGTGGTTCGACTCGTTGGGACCGAACTCGCCGACACGGCTCGCGATCTGGGAGCTTAACACGGCCTGGGGCCAAGAGATGGCCGACTACTGGGCACAGACCTTCGAAGGGACGAAGTACGACGTCGTGTTCCGCGAGACGTACTCAGTGGGCACGAGCGACTTCACCACGTTAATTTCACAGACCAAAGCCAAGGACATCGACGCGCTGCTGTCGAATCCGATCCCACCGGACGGGATCACGGCGGTCAAGCAGATGGCCTCGCAGAACTTCTCGCCGAAACTCGTCGACTTCGTCCGAGCCTCCGATCCGAGAGCGTGGACGTCGGCTCTCGGCAAGATGGGCAACTACGTAGGGAGTAGCGGGGTCGGCTGGCTCGCTGGGCTCGATACGACGGGCACGGACGCCCTGGTTGAGCGCTATCACCAGCAGGAGGACGTCGAGGCCGGGACGGTTCCGATCGACGTTCTCGGAGACGCGTTCGGGCTCACCCAGGTCGCCGCGCAGGCGCTCCAAAGCGCTGGCTCGACGACGAACACCGATATCAAAGACGCGCTCCTTCAGGCGACGTTCGATACCGTCCTCGGAAAGTTCGGATTCACCGACACCGGAATGCCGGAGCCAGGTCAGCTCGTCCCGGCGTGTGGGCAGTGGTCCGACGGCGCTCCGATGTTGGTCTACCCGCAGACGGACGGGGAGTACGCGATGGAAACCGTCTATCCGGTCCCGGACTTCGGTTCCCAGTAGGTGTGAGAAGGACGCTACCGACGAGCTATTCGTACCGGACCCGTTCGAGGTTGTCGATACCGCCGATCCACTGGTGATCGTCGCCGTCGCTGATGTCGTCTTCCTCCCAGGCGACGGGCTCCCAGTGGGGATCGAGCGTGAGGTAGCTCCCGGTGTTGAACTCGATGCGGTGGCCGCTCGTCGGATCACGAGCGTACATAAACTCCCCACGAGAGATACCGTGCTGGCCGATCCCGTCGACCGGAACGTCGTTCTCGTTCATCACGTTGTGTGCCGCAAAGAGGTCGTTCGGGGTGTCGACGCCGTACGCGACGTGGTGGACGGCAGGTTCGTCGTCCGCACTGCTGGATTGGACGACCGCGAGGTCAATCTTCACCCCGCAGGCGCTGAGGAACGTCCCCCACCGCGTGCCGTCGGCCTCGTCGTAATACTCCTGCACCTGGAACCCGAGCTCTTCGCGGATCCACTCCGCACACTCGAACCCGTCCGGATCCCAGATCTGGAGATGATCGATCCGGTGGGGTGCGATCGGATTGTTGTCCGAGGGGTCGTACACGCGGTTCTTGAGCTTCGAGCGGCGCTGGGCCGGTGGGTCTGGTTTCTCCATCTCTCCGTAGAGCTCGAACTGGTGGCCGTTCGGAACCTCGAACCGGATCGCATCGCCTTGACCGGGTTCGACGCCATCGTCGATCCAGGTCACGTCTATCTCCCGGTCGGCGAACCGGTCTGCGAACGCCGCCACGTGTTCGGGGGCTTCGGTCTGCCAGCCGATATGGTCAATCCGCGAGCGCTCGGCCTCGGTCAGGCTGAGCGAGTGATGATCGTGCTCGTCGACGGCTCTGAGGTAGACGCTGTCGTCGTCTCTGTCGACAATTTCCAGCCCCACCGTTCCGTGGAAAAATTCGATCGACGATTCGAGGTCCCGCGTCTCAAGCGCTACGTGGCCTAGTCGTGCGACTTCAGGCTGCATCATTCGTCGGTGACGGGACCACACGTAATAAATCTCCTGTCGAGCGGTCCGGAGTGAGACCGCAGCGGTCTCAGTCGTCGCCGCGGACCGCGCTCAGTCGGGAGCCGAGAGTCTGCTTGATCGATCCGAGATCGCCCCCGATACGCAGGACCTGGTAGCCTTGCGCCTCGGCCTCGGCGATGCGCTCGGGGTCAGTCCTGATCCCGCCGACGGGCACGTCGGCCTCGAGGCAGGCCTCTCGGATCGAGTCAATCTGGGCGACCACTTCCGGGTGATTCTTGTCTTCCGGGTGGCCCATCTGGACCGAGAGGTCCGAAGGACCGATGAAGACGAATCCCAGTTCTGGGACGTCGAGGATCGTCTCGAGATCGTCGACGGCGGTCGTTTTCTCGATCATCACGCCGAGACAGACCGACTGGTCTTCGGTCGCGACGTAGTCGCTCGCGGCGCCCCAGTTGCTGGACCGGCCGCTTGCCTTGCCGCGCTCGCCCGGCGCACCGTCGTAGACGAAGCGGGTGGCCTCAACCGCGGTCCGCACCTCCTCGGCGGAGTCGACACGCGGAATCAGCAGGTTTCGGACGCCAGCGTCCAGCACCTTTCGGATGAGCGGCGGATCGCCGGAGGGGAGCCGAACGAAGAGTTCGGTCCCGCGGGCCTCTGCGGCGCGCGTGAGATCCTCGAAGACGCGGCTGTCGTACGGACTGGGCCCCATATGCTCGAAGTCGAGCCAAACGAAGTCGACACCGAGCGTGCCGTACACTTCGATGACGGTCGGCGAGAAGGTCGAGGCACGTGCGCCGTAGACGACTTCGTCGTTCTCGAGGGCCTCGCGTAAGCTGTTGCTCTGGTTCATATTATGTATCGGATCGGTAGGGTCGGTGTGAGATATACTGATTCAGTCGGTGCGACGAATCCAGCGACTCCGGTCGTCGGATCTCAGTCTTGGTCGGTAACGATCTGGAACCGACGGCCGTCGGGGTCACGAAAATTCGTGATCGTGCGGCCGGTCTTGTCCACGTCGTAGGGACCGACGATCGAGTCGATCTCGGCATCTTCGAGGTCTTCGGTCACGCCGTCAATATCCTCGACGGCGAAGGCGATGTGGTTGATGCCCGGTACCTCTTCGCCCTCGACAGTGTGGATCTCGAAGAGTGGTCCCTCGCCGTCTGCGGGCACGTACTCGTAGGACTCGCCGTGATGCTCGGTCTGACGGTGCTGCTCGTATCCGAGTTTCTCGAAGAACTCGGCCATCTCGTCGGCGTCGCTCGCTTCGATCTCGATGTGGTCGATCGTTCCAATCACGAATGGAGGTGCTCGCCCATAGTATATAAATAATTGCTTGTAGTCATTTGTTGTTGATATCCACCCGAAAACACGAGCTCTATGGGAGGAACTACCAGTCCATTCGTCTTCCGTCCGTTCCCCGTATGGGGTCACTCCCGACGTACATACGTGACCGGACAGGGAGCGTTCAGTAGCACCTGTTGGGCGTAGTCGCCGAACATCGCCTTGCCGGTCGGCGACCTCCCCCGCCCACCGATGAAGACGCGGTCGACCTCCAGGTTCCGGGCCGTCCGCACGATCTTTGTGTCCGGCGCACCGACCGCACCGCGAATCTCGTAGTCGATTTCCCGCTCGTCCAGTTGCTCCGCGGGGGTTCGGATCGCCTCGTGACGTGCTGCGAGTTGACTCGGCCCGAACGGCTCTGCGTCCGGGCTGACGTCCAACTGGTCGATGAGGTCGTCGTACTCCTCCTGCGGGAAGACGTGCTGTATGTACAACGTGGCTCCAGTCGGCTCCACTAACTGTAGAGCCACGTCCAACAATCGCTGTACGTGTTCACGATCCTTCGGACCGAACGCGAGCAGTACGCTATCGACCGACTCAGGCATACGCGGACCCACACACGGGTAGAGTATAGTAGTTTGCTTTTTCCGACAGGTGCCTGTTCGTGGGTCAATCGTCGTCGCGACCGACGCCCGGCGCACTCGTAGCTCGTTTCACCGAGCGTATCCCTGACAGCCACCCCAATGTGTCGTGGGATCAGGTACTCTCGCGGATCCGTTCAGCGACGGTCTCGAAAGTCACGCGTTGCTCAGTTTCGATTGAAAGGCGGTTGACCACGAGATCAAGTACGTTTAGCTGCCGGAGTAGTTCGCGCGTTCGTTCGTGACCGATACCCAGGTGACTATGAACCTCGTGGACTGTTCTGGCCTGCACCACGATCTCAGCGAGTTCACGAAGCGTGACGTCGTCCGGCAAGCCAACGCCATCCGTGAGCAAATCTTCCTTCGGGAGTGGCTCCACAGACTCAGCCTCTAAGCTGTCGAGTTCGGGCTGTGGGCTGTCTACTCGAACCGATGTGGAGTCTTCGGAGTCCTGTGTCGAACGGGTTGCGGAACCATTTACAGGCCGGGCATCTGTCGCCACTGAATTGTCGGTTGATCTAGCTGGCTGACTCTGGTCGATCGTCGCATACGACTCGGGTGAATGGATACCTGCATCAATCATATACCGGCGAACAGTTTCGGCAGAGACGTCGAGTTCGATCAGATCACTCATTTCATCGAAAGTCTCCGAAATCTCATACAGCCGACGGAGGTACTCCGTGTCCTCGAAGGAGGGAACAGAGTCGGTGCGTGCCGACTTGAGGGCCGACTCGATTCCCTCACTCCCAGCTGTATCGCTGTCAGTATCTGCTGCGTCTTTCGACAGCCGGGAAGAAATACCACGGAATTCGTTCGAATCGACATTATTTGGATACTCGTCCTCTTCGAGATCAATTATAAGATTGAGTTCGATTAGGATCTCCCCATCTCGCGTCTCAAGCTTGTTCGGAGAGATCGATAGATTCGGCTCTCCGTCGCCAGGGCTTTCGGTAGCCTCCGGTAGCAATGTCGACGAAAGGTCCTCAAAACGGAACGTGACGAACGGTCCAGCGTCATCTATCGATGCCGTCGAAGGAGAGCACGACAGCGGAGAGTCCTCGTTCAGGAGATCGCTGAAAGACGCGCTTACTTCCACGGTCGCGGACACTGATGCGTGCTGCTCGGCCGTGACCTCTACTCGGCGTGTAGACCGACCATCCTCGTCAAATTCCTTGAGCACGTTCGACAGTGTTTCAAACGAGGAGTGTAAACTCATTCCGTGCTCACGAAACTGGATCTATTATTGAAATATATAAAACTACGTGGAGCTTCTGGAGATGGGTGCTGCGTTGTAGTTGCCGTTCTCTGGAACTGACAGTAGGTTCGACTGTTTGGATCTGAGATTGTAAATGCTATTATATAATATTAAGTTAAAAAGAAAGCGATGATACAGAATCTGTTATGTTCCAGTATCGATTTATTCGATCGCTTCAGTGGCTAAATCACCGAGCTCTCCAGCTTCGATATGTGAATACCGTTCTCGTATCATTTCTTCAGAATTGTCCAGATATCGAGCAGCCACGGTATAGCCAAATGCTCGGACGAGAACCTCACCCATTCCTCGGCGACCACCGTGGGGTGCGAGATAGTCGTGTTTCGGATGGGTAATGTCGATTTCAGCCTCGTCGGAGAGCCGTTGGAGAATCGACCGTGCGCCGTCCGTCGTGATCGACGGCGGCCGAATGTCCTGATCAAACGCCAGTAACAGGTCGCGAGCGTATTCATCACGGCGCTCAGTAATTGCTTCGGGGCGTTCTCCCCGCTCTTCGAGCTCATCCTGAACGAATCCTGCGAGCGTCCGTTGGTCGAACGTGGGAAACACCGGCCAGCGCTCCGTCGGTGGGTCCATCAGCTGGCGGTAGCTCCGCAGCGGCGAGATCACCGGGTCGGGCAGACTCGCTGCGTCCCACTGCTGTTTCTTCCGGTAGACATCCATACTTCCGTCGTCGATCGAGAGGTCCTCCCAGCGCACGCCGCGCCGGCGCGGGTCGTTCGGATCACGGAGAAGTTCCCCGACGCGGACGGCGGTGTATGCGAGGACGAACACCAGAGCCCGGTCACGAGCCGCCTTCAGCGCCGCGTAGCGTCCTCGCTGCTTGTCGAGGGGGTCAGTATCCTCTGAGAGTATCGTGTACGCCTCGACGGCGTCGCGGGCCCGTTCGTCGACGTAGCGGGTGAGGGCGTGGCGCTGTTCGGACGTCCAAGCCTGCTGGTCGCCGGGCTTGCGGCCGTCGTCCTCCGGCAGCGGCGCCATCGCACTTGCCCGCTGCGCGTAATGCGCCTCGAGATATCCCTCGTTGACGCACCAGCCACACCACGCAGAGATATAGCGGTAATAGGTTTGTACCGTGTTCTGCTTGAGTCCCCGATCTCCACCGAGATGTCGGGCGTATTCCCGGAACACGCGTTCGTCTAGATCGTCGAAGGTCGGCTCGCGGTCGACGTCGTCGGGGACGATCCCGGTCCAGTCGTCGCCGCCACGGTCGCCGGCGGCCCACTCGGCGAACCGCTCGAGCTCACGAGCGGCGTTTCGTCGGTAGTTCCCGCCGTCCCCACCGCGGCCTTTCCCCTTGTCCTGGAGATAGCGCTCGAAAGACTCCGTGAGAGAGGTCAGTGGCGTCCGTTCCGTCGATGAATTCCGGTCCATAGTCTTGTGGAGTAAGGAACGTAGTCAGTCACATAGACAGACGCCGCCTTCCCGGATCTGGCTCACTGCGAACTGATGGACGGCGCTGGCGAGGTCAGTCATTGCTTCCGTCTGCTCTTCAGTTGGACGCCCGCCGCCGTAATAACTCTCTGTCCGGTTCTCGCTGTAGAGGTCCTTCATCGCCTCTG